>JARZZM010000014.1 GCA_030130125.1 Thermoproteota archaeon | reverse complement strand
CTTCTTGTTCAGCCAGTTCACAAAGTCCACATGCTGCTTGGCGAACATCTCATCGTGTGGGGTGGTCCTGAAGAACCACTTGTATCCCCTCGCTGTGAGAGTGGGCGACGTGGACTCGGGGTTGAGCATCGGGACGTGGTATCTCTCGCACACCTCGCTCACGGTCTTGGTGACGGCGCTCTGGTAGGAGCCGAGCATTGCAACTACCTTCTCCTCAGTTATTAGCCTCTCGGCCTCGGCAGCACCGGTCTCGGGCTTGCCGGCACTGTCTCCAAACACGAGAACGATCTTAGCCCCTCCCAGGTTCTTTATACCGCCAGCATTGTTTATCTCCTCGATGGCGAACTCTAACCCTCTCTTCAAGTCAGCGCCGGTCTCAGCTAGCTTGCCCGACAGAGGGAGCACCACGCCGACCTTGACCTCCTTAACGGCACCCCCTCCTCCCTGCATCATCAGAACAGCGGCTGCCACAATAATGACAACGATTACAACTATAGCGGCCAGAAGGGACTTACTTAACCCCCTTCTCCTCACCAACGCGACCACCTTTGATCTAATTGTGTCGGCAGCCTTACATATATACCTTTCCATTGAAAGGTAAAAATCTTTGAAAAATAAACGATTTTGACGATAGTAAAGATTAAAAGTTAGGTAAAGATCTTTGATGACAAAGAGTTGACCGGATCGGGATAGGATATGTGGAGGACGGGAGTCGACATCGGGGGTACCTTCACCGATATCGTCTTCCTAGATGAGGAATCCGGTAAATTAAAGGTTCTAAAAGTTCTAACAACCCCCAAGAGGCCTAGTAAAGCTGTTCTATCTGGTTTGGAGGAATCCAAGGTAGAGTTATCTGAGATCTCAACTCTAGTGCACGCCACGACCTTGGGTACCAATATGTTCTTGGGTCAGGAGGGATTGGTCCCACCCAAGGTGGCCCTGATCACCACCAAGGGCTTCAGAGACATCTTAGAGATAGGAAGGCAGCGCAGGCCCGAACTCTATAACCTCTTCTTCGAGAAGCCACCACCCTTGGTAAGGAGAAGGGACAGGTACGAGATTGAGGAGAGGATAGACGCTTGGGGAAACGTGCTAATTCCTCTCAACGTTAAGGAAGCCAAGAAGCTGGCGGACCTCATCTGCGAGAAAGGATATGAGGTGGTTGCAGTCTCCTTCCTCCACAGCTACATGAACTCCATCCACGAGGATAAGATGCTCCAGATACTCAAGGAGAGATGCCCTGACCTCGATGTCATACTCTCGTCCAAGGTGAACCCCGAGCACAAGGAGTACGAGAGGACCAGCACCACGGTAGTCAACGCCTTCCTGAGGAAGCTACTCTCGACCTACCTGACGAACTTGGAGAGGGAGCTCCGGAGGAAGGGATTTGAGGGCAGGCTCCTGGTCATGCAGAGCAGTGGCGGGGTGTCAAAGGTCGAGTACGCTGTAGAGAGGCCTGCGGCCTTCATAGAATCCGGTCCTGCAGCAGGAGCGGTGGCTGTCGCGCACTACTCCAAAATGGCCGGAGATGATAGGGTGATAGGCTTCGACATGGGCGGAACTACCGCCAAGGCCTCGACAGTGATAGGGGGAGAGCCGACGGTCACCACGGAGTACGAGGTGGGTGGGAAGGTCCACGCAGGCAGGCTGGTGAAGGGATCTGGCTACCCCGTGCGATTCCCCTTCATAGATCTGGCGGAGGTCAGCGCCGGCGGTGGCACCATAGCTTGGATAGACGAGGGCGGAGCTTTAAGGGTCGGTCCCATAAGCGCGGGTGCCGAGCCAGGTCCGGCCTGCTACGGGAGGGGAGGGGATAAGGCCACGATAACCGATGCGAACTTCCTCTTGGGCAGGTTAGGGAAGAAGCTTGCGGGAGGAAGCCTGATACTTAGGAAGGAGCTGGCTGAGAAGGCCATTGGTGGCTTGGCTGTCGAACTGGGTTTGGAGATGGAGGAGGCCGCGATGGGCATAATAAAGCTGGCCAACACGGTCATGGCTAAGGCCCTGAGGATAGTGACGGTGGAGAGGGGTCACGATCCTAGAGACTTTGTGATGTATGTCTTCGGTGGTGCAGGTCCCCTGCACGGGGTGGAGCTAGCGAGGGAACTGGAGGCTAAGGAAGTGCTGGTACCCATCCATCCGGGGGTCTTCTCAGCGTTCGGGCTCCTCTTGACTGACTACAGGGTGGACACCGTCAGGAGCGTGATGAAGCTAGCAGAGGAGACCGAGGATAGGGAGGTGGAGGAGGCGCTGGCCCAGCTCGAGGTGGAAGCCAGCAGGGAACTCGAGGGAGTCAGGGAGGTGCACGCAATCCCGAGCTTGGACATGAGGTACAGGGGACAGGCCTACGATCTCAATGTACCGTGGAGGGGATCGATCGATCAGGCGATAAGGGACTTCCATGCCACTCACGGGAGGGTGTACAGCTTCTCATCTCCTGACGAGCCTGTGGAGATAGTGAATGTGAGACTGGCACTAATAGGGTCCCTGAGGAAGCTCCAGTTCCCGAGAATGAGGGCCGAGGAGTACAGGCCGGAGCTCGAGGGATCCAGAAAGGTGTACTTCGAGGACAGGGGGTGGGTAGATGCGTCTGTTTACTCTAGGGAAAAGCTCAAGCCTGGAGCCACGCTTGAAGGCCCGGCTGTAGTGGAGGAGTACGACTCGACGACGTTGGTCCCACCAGGACACCTGCTGAGGGTGGATGAGTTCGGGAACCTGAGAATAAGGGTGACATGAATGGTAGACCCCGTCACCGTGGAGGTGATCAGGAGCTCCTCCTCCTACATAGCTGAGGAGATGGGTATTGTACTGAGGAACGCGGCCTACTCCCCGAACATAAGGGACAGGATGGACCACAGCTGCGCGATCCTTCTGGATAACGGGGAGATGATAGCTCAGGCTGAACATATACCCGTCCACCTGGGTAGCATGGCCGTGGGGGTCAAGAACACCATAGATTACCTGCAGAGATCCTCTGTGGAGCTGGAGGAGGGCGACATAATCGTGCTTAACGACCCGTACATAGCGGGAACTCATCTGAACGACGTGACCATGGTGAAACCCCTCTTCCACAGGGGGGAGATATTCGGGTATGTGGCGAACAAGGCTCACCATGTCGATGTTGGGGGAATGGTCCCCGGAAGCATAAGCGGCAGCGCGAAGGAGTTGATTCAGGAGGGACTGGTCCTCCCTCCGCTGAAGATAGTCAGGAAGGGCCAGCTCGACATAAGCGTGCTCAACCTGATCCTGAGTAACGTGAGGGTTCCTAGGTACACTAGAGGTGATCTGAAGGCTCAGATAGCGGCCCTCAACGTTGGCGAGAGGAGGCTGAGGGAGCTGATAGACAAGTACGGGCTGGAGACGGTGACAGAGGCTTGGAACAGGACGATAGACTACACGGCCAACTACCTGAGGGGGAAGCTTAAGGAGGTACCTCCAGGCCTCTACAGCGCCGAGGATTACATGGAGGCCGACGACAGGCTGCTGGCCATCAGAGTCAGGGTGCAGCTCTCTAAGGAGTCCATAAGGGTAGACTTCACCGAAACCGATGAGCAGGTCGACATACCTATAAACGCTGTCTACGGCGTGACCGTTGCCGCCACCTCTTACGCGATAAAGGCTGCCCTGGATCCGAATCTGCCCATGAACTACGGGTTCTTCAAGGTCGTCAGGGTAGAAGCTAGGGAAGGAACGCTCGTTCACCCGAAAAAGCCCGCTCCTGTGGCAGCGGGCAACGTAGAGACCTCCCAGAGGATAGCTGAGACCGTCCTGAAGGCGCTGGCCGAGCCGCTGAGGGGGAGGATACCTGCAGCCTCCCACGGGAGCATGAACAACGTGATGGTGGGAGGAATACATGAAGGAAGGAGCTGGGCGTTCTACGAGACAATAGGAGGCGGGATGGGGGGCAGGCCGGGTAAGGACGGCGTCGACGGCGTTCACACCCACATGACCAACACCATGAACACCCCGATCGAAGTCATAGAGAGGGAGTGTCCGGTCCTCTTCGTCGAGTACAGCCTAAGGGATGATTCGGGAGGTCCAGGTCAGTACAGGGGCGGACTGGGGATAACTAGAGCGTTCAAGATCCTCTCGGACAGGGCCGTACTATCCATAGCTACTGAGAGGGTTAAGCTCAGACCTTGGGGATTGGAGGGAGGATTGGAGGGGAAGAACGGCTTCCACTACGTTAAGAGGAACGGGGAGAGGATCGTGCTCGGGGCCAAGGCCACCATGGAGCTGATGAAGGGGGATGTGGTCTACATAAACACCCCCGGTGGTGGGGGTTACGGGGATCCCAAGTTCAGGGATCCATCTCTCGTGAAGGAGGACCTGCTGGATGGAAAGATATCGGAGGAAACTGCCCTAAAGGTGTACGGACTGACAATCTAACTTTCTTTTTACGTCCAGCCCTTCCTATTGACGACGGACTGGGTAGCATCCGAGTTTAAACTCTCGAATTGAAGCGAGGCTGCATACGCTTATAGGCATCATCGCACCGGTTGGGACTGGAGCGGAGCACTAAAACAGACTTGTCATATTCTCCCTCATGTTATAAAGCTTTTACTAATTTTAGCTAGCTTCCTAACCTTAGTATCTAAATTAGACCCAATCTTTATATTATATTGAATCTTGAACGCCCGGTGCTCTCGTATGAACAGGAGAGTAGCCCTCTTTCTAGCCCTGTCGTTCGTACTCGTGTTTGGTGCCACCGTTTTTCCGCTATCGGCCCAGAAGAAGGTTGTCGGTTTAGACGTAGCCCCGGGGAGAGTCAAGGACCTAGACGCCGAGATCGGTCAGAAATATCTGAAGAAGCTCAAGGACTACTTGACGTCTTGGGGCTACGAGGTGAAGGAGCTGACCCAGCTGACACCCGAGACCCTGAAGGATGTTGATGTACTGATAATCGGTAAGATGAAGGACTACAACAGCAAGTTCTCCCCATCTGAGGTGCAAGCCATTGCCAGCTGGTTCAAACAGGGAGGAAAGCTTCTATGGGTTGGAGCTGACTCCGACTACGTAGAGCCTTATCTCAAGCCTGAGGATGTTGGATTCAAGGCTGAGGAGCCCAATAAGATACTGTCGGCCGTAGGTTCATCCATAAGGATAGAGTACGCTAGCTTGGAGGATCCCGAATCCAACGCCGGTGCGGCCTACAGGGTCGTGAGCTACGAGGCCAATCATCAGGGATGGGCCGCAGAGATAACTAAGGGAGCCGATAAGGTCCTCTTCCACGGACCCACCCTCCTAGCCGGATACAAGGATGGGAAGTTCGTCCCCTTCGACCAAGTTGTGGGTGACACGTGTGTCTGGCTCTACAGGAGCAGCGACAAGGGAACTGTGGTGAGCCACGACGGCATAGACCCGAAGGCCTATAGGGTGGGACAGACCGGCAGCTTCGTGGAAGCTGCGGCCGAGAAGATAGCTGTTGGCTCCACCTACAGCAAGCTGATAGTCACTGGCGAGTCCCTCCTAGGTGACAGGACCATAATAAGCGAGGAGTACCACGGCGTCAAGCTGCAGGGACCGACCTTCGTGAAGAACGCCTTGGCTTGGGGTACCACTGTCGAGAGCGCCGGCCTGCCCATTGAGTGGATAGCTGCCATAATCGTGGTGATAATAATCGTGGTGGTAGGCGCCTACCTGGCCATGAAGAGGAAGAGGTCTTAAGCCGCCCCCTCCCCCTCTTTTTCCCGAAGGTGGTGCTACGTGAATGTCAAGTATTTGCTCGTAGTGATCGCGATCTTGGTGATCGGTGCTGCGGTCCTTTTCCTGCTCAAGCCGAGCGGCGAGACGACAACCACCACCCAGCAAACTCAGAAGGGCATAGTCCTGAAGATAATAACTAGGCACGCCAGCGAGATCCAAGAAGTAACTAGGGAGAGGTTCCTCAAGACGGACATAGCCAAGAAGTACAACATAGTGGATCTCCAGTTCTACAGCCCTCATGTCGCCCTGTGGAGAGATACCATACTCAAGCAGGAGCCGGACGTTGCTTGGGGTGGGGGGCCCGCATTATTCAACGAGCTGATCAGGCAGGGGCTCCTAGCACCGATAACAGACCCAGATGCCCTCAAAGAGATCGAGAGCCTCCCTGACAAGATAGGAGGCTCTGAGATAAAACACTACGAGAACGGTAAGCTCATGTGGGTAGCTGCGGCCATCTCCTCGTTCGGTTTCAGCGTAAACGAGCCTCTGCTCAAGAAGTACGGCCTACCGGAGCCTAAATCTTGGAAGGACTTGGCGAGCCCGGAGATGGCTA
Source organism: Thermoproteota archaeon (assembly GCA_030130125.1). Taxonomy (NCBI): domain Archaea; kingdom Thermoproteati; phylum Thermoproteota; species Thermoproteota archaeon. The sequence goes on along the minus strand of JARZZM010000014.1, from coordinate 77,650 downwards.
AGATCCTGCCTAAGCCAGCCATATCCTATGCTAGGGCCCTTACCTCCACATCTCACACTAGGATATATCAGATCATACTCCAGAAGTACGGGTGGGACGAGGGATGGGAGATCCTAGCTAGGATGGCCGCCAATGGCAGGCCGTACGGCGGTTCCGTAGAGGCCCTCACGGCTGTGGAGACTGGGGAGACCCCCATAGGCATAATGATCGACTTCTATGGGTACGGGGCCCAGATCGAGTTCCCCGGCCTGAAGTACATACTCCCATACAACGAGTCCATAGTCAACGGCGATCCCATCGCCCTCCTGAAGACCTCCAAGCATCCAGACGCCGCTCAGGCCTTCATAAAATGGGTGATTTCGGTGGAGGGCCAGAAGATATGGCTCCACAAGAAGATAAACAGGATGCCCGTCAGGGCCGATGTGTTCAACACTCCCGAGGGTAAGGAGAGGCCTGATCTTAAGAGGGCCTATGAGCAGACCGTCAACAACATAGGCATACCCTTCGATGAGAAGCTGGCCACGGAGATCCTGTTCTCTCTCAAGTACTACTTCGACTCGGTGTACTGCGATCCACACGACCAGCTCGTGAGGACATGGGCGAAACTGGTCAAGGCCTACAAGGCGGGCAAGCTCACCGAGGAGCAGTTCAAGAAGTTCTCTAGGGAACTGGGAAGACCTCTTACGTGGACCGAGGACGGCAAGCAAGTCTCCTTCACACTAGAATACGCCAAGCAGATCAATGAGAAGTTGAGGGACACGGCCTTCGCCAACAAGATGCAGAAGATCTGGAGACAGGCCGCGGTGGAGAGATACGAGAAGCTTTACGAAGAGATACCCAACCCCTGATCCCCTACCATCCTAAATTTTTCACAGTCCTCCGTTCGAACCATAACTTTTTTAGAATTCCCCTCACTGGTGAGGGGGGCGAAGAGGATGCCTTATATGAAGGTTGGAGATCTCCTGAAGGGGTACGGCTTCATAAGCGTTACCCCGGACAAGACCGTAAGAGAAGCGGCTAAGGTGATGGCGAACAAGGGGATCGGCTTCTTGGTGGTTGTGGACTCAAGCGACCCCCGAAAGGTGGTGGGGGTCCTCTCTGAGAGGGACATCATCAGGGCCTTGGCCAGCAACAAGGAGGATGCCAAGGTCGAAGAGCTCATGACCAAGGATGTCGTCACGGTGAAGGACACGGACACCCTCTATAAGGCAGCTAAGCTCATGAGGGAGCACAGAATCAGGCACCTCGTAGTTGTAAACGAGGACGGCATCCCAGTCGGTGTGCTCAGCATAAGGGACCTGACCTACGAGGAGGGCGCGCTCAAGGCCCTCGCCGAGGAGATAGAGAGCGAGTTCTCCCCTTGAAGTAGGTGTAATAGAACCAGATCGCATCGTACTGCTGCTGGGTCTCTATGGAGCAAGGCCTCATGGATCTGAGGTGCTCGATGGCTTCATCAGGCCGCATTCCTTTTGAGACGAAGTAAGCGGCCAGAACGGTGCCGGTCCTCCCGCATCCCGCCAAACAGTGGACCAGCACCTTCTTTCCCTCCCCAACTTTCTGGTTTATCAGGTCGACTATCTGAGCTAGGAGCTCTACGGGCGGAGCCGAGAAGTTCTCGATGGGAAAGAAATAATGCTCCATTCCCAGCTCCCTCAATCTCTCGATCACACGCTCGTCATACTCCTCCGACTTCACGAGCGATACCACGACCTTTATTCCCTTATTTGCCAGCCAATCGATCTCTTCCGGTGAATAGGGAAGAGCGGAACCCGCCACATGCTCGTCCACGAAAGAGAAGTTTCCCGGCTTCCTCAATCTCACACCGGCCAGGCCATATGCTTGAACGCTATAACTCTTAACACGTCTGACGCGTCCTCAACAGCATCTATCATGTTCTCGAAGAGCTCCACGAAGTCCCTCAGGTTCATGAGCTTGACCACATCTATCTCCACGTGAAGCAACTCCTCCATTGCCTGCTGATGTAATTCATCGAACACCGACTCGAGCGTGTCTATCTCGCTCACGATATCCAATGATGACTCGATGTCTTCTCTTATGATCTCTATTGCCCTGAAGAGCCTGTTTGAGATCCACTTGGAGACCCTAGCCATCTCCCTCATGAGCTCCCTTATCTTCGGGGGTATATCTTCTGGATTGAGGGTTCTGAGCCTCCTCGATGCGCCCAAGGCGAAAGAAGCGATCCTGTCCACCCTACCGACGAGCCTAGCGAAGTCTGCTTTGTCTTGGCCCGAGAGACTGCTGAACCAAAGTTGCCTGTCTATGGCTATCCTGATCTCGTCAGCTTGCCTCTCAAACTCCTTGACCATCTTGAAGCTCCTCTCATCCCTTACCCCACTTGAGTAATTGCTCACCATGTCGGCGAAGCTCTCTACCGCCTTCACGACCTTTGAAGCGTGATCCACCACCATGTCGTAGGCTGGCCAGAAGGGCCTCGTCTCCTTCATAAGGAAGATGAGGAAGGATCCAGCGGCCATCATCAGGGCGGTGAGCATGAAGGTACCTCCGAACCCGTAGACCTCGCCCACGGCTCCCAAGGTCAGGGCACCAGTCATATAGCCGAAGTCCCTGAGCGATGTGTACAGGCCCATTGATCGTCCCCTCACCGTGGGTGGGGCTGCGTCAGCCGAGATGGCGGGGAGTATAGGGTAGTAGAGGCCCACACCCAGCCCCAAGGTGACGGAGGCTAGAGCTAAATATAGGGGATCTCCTAGGGAGTGGAGAAGATATATGCTGACAGCCTTGATGGAGAATCCCATGAAGATGGGGATCCTCCTCCCGAAAACATCCGAGATCCTCCCGGAGAACGGCATCAGGAGGGCCCAAGATAGAGTGTTCAGACCCTGTATGAAACCAATCTGGGTGGTCCCGAACCCCAAGGAACTCAGGTAGAGGGGTAAGAGTCCCCATATGAGCGCATCAGAGAACTGAGCTACGTGGCCGAGGAAGTAGGTGAGCCTCAGGGTCCCGCTTCTTAAACACATGGAATACGCTTGGACCGTGGGCATCTCCTCTACTTCTGCTCCCTCGACCCTCGTTTCGGAGATGCCCACCAAGGAGAGAATAAGAGCTAGGGCCGAGGCGACCAACGTTATGTAGAAGGCATCGGGTATGTTCCTGACCTCGGACACGTAGCCTCCCAAGAATGACCCAGCCGTGTATCCACCGTAAACAGAGGCCTCCATTATACCCAAACTAAGGCCGTGCCTCGCCCTCCCTCCGGCCTCCGATAGAACTATCATCACACCGGAATCGACCAACCCCTGACTCCAACCCATCATGAGGGAGGCGGCGGCCACCATCAACAGGTCTCTGCTGTATATGAGCAGTAAGGTACCGGCGAAGAACATTCCAGCCCCTAAAACGACGGCTACCTTCCTGCCCAGCTTATCAGACAAGTATCCGGCCAATAGATCAGCCAGACCCTTGAAGGCTCCGAATGAGAGTATGGGGAGGAGCACGATAAAGAGGTAAGAATAGGTCTGTTGGACGAATCCGCTCACGTACAGCGGGAGAACTGCCCTCTGCACACCCATGCCCGCCCCTATTGAGAGGGTGGTCATGGCAGCAGAGACCATTATCCTTCCGGAGTCTCTCCCGCTCAATCCTCGAATCACCTGAGGGTCTCGAACTCCTCACTGAGGAACTCGGGTAGAAGGGCGCACACCTCCCTATAAAAATCGACCCGGGAGTTGGTCCTCACGCACTCGCAGAACTGGGGCACCCACTGGAGCAGATGATCCTTCAAGAAGGATTTAGCCTCGTCCAAGGCCTCTTCCTCGCCTAATATATAGAGGTAGCGGAGGAATTCGAGTTCCGCAGATATGTGCTCTGGGAGGTCCTTGAACTCGTCGGAAATATCGACGCCGAAGGCCCTCATCCTGTCCTGAACGTCAACGGCTAGGTGGGACATGAGCACCTTGTCCTCGGTCCTGTACACCGATTCGTAGGGTGGACAGGGGATCTCCTTGCCAAATCTGAAGAGCCTTACGTACTCTTGATTCATTAAGTGGGGATCTTCCAGCCTTAAAGCAGCTTGAGGCCACCTCTCCCTAACCTTCTCAAGTAGAGGTTCGATCTCCTTTACCCACTCCTCCGTGGGCCTCATGAACGCTAGGGTGAAGAACTCGAGTAGCTCGGCACTCTCCTCTCTCTCGCTCATAATCTGGGGTGGAAGCCCCCCATATTAAGGTTATCTAAGGCAGCCGAGCGGCAGGTATCTCTCGCTGACACCCTTTATCTTCCTCAGGGAGCCCTCAAGCTCGAGGATAGTGTGAGAATCTCCCTCGACGAAACTCACGTCAACACACACGCCCTCGGTGTGGTGATGCGTTCTGGTGATCACGCAGCTCCCGTACTTCTCCAGCACTTTGGAGACCAATTCGCTGCTCCTCCCCTCCGATACCACAATCAGCACACCCCTGCACCTGTGAGGGGTTAGGAGGTGAACCCTATCCTCCATGACCTCCACCAATATGCTCTGGATCAGAGATGACCTGCTCATCCCCAGCTTGGAGGACAGCTCATCTATCTTCTCCACCAAGTCCTCGGGGAGGGAGACGCCGAATCTCCTCTTCATACTACCTTACCTTCCCCTCAGCAGGGATATCAGGTAGAATCCCAGCATGACAATACCTATAACCCCCGAAGGTGCCAGTCCGGTGGCCACACTCATCAGCAGGCCCGTCAGGCCGCCAGCCAGTGACAGGAGGAACCCAAGTATCACAGCCACCCTGCCGCTCTTGGCTAGAGCGGATGCAGTTATGCCGGGGAGGAGGACCATCACGTGCTCCACCACGAATCCAACGGTCTTCAGCAGCCCGACGGTGGCTATAGCTAAAGAAGCGACCATCATGGCATCGTAAAGGGAAGCCCTGACCCCTGACAGCCTGACGAAGTCCCTGTCCACCCCTATGAGTATGTGTTCCCTAAGAAATGGAACCGTCAGGACCAGAACTATGGCGGAGACGGCGACGGTGAACCATACGTCCTCCCAAGTCACGAGCAGGGGATCTCCGATTATGTATGACCAGACGCTGGTCTCCATAGGGAAGGCCGTCAGTATGTAGTAGAGGGATATGGTGGTGAGGGACACGCTTATCGAGACGAATATGGCTGTGGCGGAGTCGGGCCTGACTCCCCTAGATATTAGGAGGGAAACCGTGGACACCAAGATGAGGCTGAAGATAATGGAGCAGATCTCGAACGGGCATCCCAGCAGGTTCATTGTTATTATGGCGAGGAGGGCCGAGAGAAGAGCAGAATGTGGAAGGGCCCCAGCTAGGAAGAGGAGCCTCCTCGCCACCACCACGGGGCTAAGCACCCCGTAGACAATGGAGGCGAGGCCCACTACTATGACCCACCTAGGGTCCAGCATCAGTTCAAACGGCATAGCCATCCACCACGTGGACGCACTTCTCAACTATGAAGACGCTCCTCCCGTAAACCTTGCTAAGCAGCTCCTCCTTTATGACCTGATCGGGCGGGCCAAGCGCTACTATCCCCCTGTTCACGACCATAATCAACTTGGCCCTGTCGAGGAACATGCTTGGGTCGTGACTGCTAACCATCACCAGCTTGGATGAGGACATCTCCTTTATCATCCTGACCAAATCCACCCTTCCCATTGGATCCACCGCAGTGAGGGGCTCATCCATTATTAGGATGGATGGGTCCCACACTAGGGCCCTAGCTATGAAGACCCTCTGTCTCTGGCCTCCTGACAGCTCTGATAGCGGTTTGCCTGCTATATAATCGACTCCCACCCTCTTGAGGGCAGACTCTATCCTCCCCCTCTCGTTCTTTGGGAAGGAGAGCCTGGGAGGCCTCCTTCTCAGGGCTATGGCCGATTCGACTATCTCCCTGACGCTGACCGGAAAGCTATAGTCCTCTCCCTTCCACTGGGGGACGTATCCTATGAGCCTGCCGGCCCTCTCTGGCTTGCCAGTCACGTCCTCTCCATTGACTAGGACTTTTCCTTTAGCGGGTATTAGTCCTAAGAGCGCCTTGAACAGGGTGGTCTTTCCAGCGCCATTGGGACCCATCACCACCACTAGACCGGGTCCCTCGAGTCTAAAGCTTTCGTTAGAGAATATCTCCTCATCATCGTAGCTTACCTCGAGTCCCCTCACCTCCAAGGTCAGCGCGCTCATCGTGCACAAACTGGGTATATCAAATATAAAGAAGTGCACAAACTAAAGGGCGATGAGGGCGGGCGCTCTGTTACTACTGCTGGCTCTGACACTGGCGGTTCAATCGGCTGAGGGCTCACCTAGAGGCCTCAACGTGATCGTGACCTTCTCCAACCTGAAGTATGATGTGGATCTCTTAGCATGCCCCTCCGATAGGGTGGTGTCCCTCGTACCACCCGGAGTCGATCCGCACGACTACGAGCTCAAGCCGGAGGATGTAAACTTGTTAAAGGAGGCAGACATCGTAGTATCAACAGCCCATACTCCCTTCGAGAGGCTCATCAGGGAAAAGGTCGCCTCAGGTGAAATAAAAGCGGAGCTAGTGGAGATTCCCAAGCTGGGACTCAAGATCCTGACGAATCCAGCAACTAAGCAGCCTAACTATCACATGCCCATCTATGATCCAGATAATTACCTCAAGTTAATGGGGCGTCTGAGCGAGATAATGGCTAGGGAGAACCCCGAGTGCGCCTCTCAGTACATGAAGAGGTATGATCTGATAAGGGAGAGGATTCTGAAGATAAAGAAGGAAGCACCTCATCTAAACTTGTCAGCTGTCGCCGTGAGCCCAGTCGCCCAGTACGCGGTGGAATGGGCCGGGGTGAAGGTGAGGTACCTGCTCCTTAAGGAGAGGGGGGTGCCAGCGACGCCTCCAGAGCTAGCGGAGATTAGGAGGAAGGCCCTCTCTGGCGAGATAGGGGTCATGGTATTGGTAGGGAATGCGCAGACCCCTCTCAACAAGAAAGCAGTGGAAATGGCCGAGGAAACGGGCATATCTTGGATAAACATCCCATCACCGCTCGAACCAAGGAGCACCCCTGAAAAGCTTGAAGACGTGGTAAAAGCCCTTTCCAACGTTGGAGAAAATAGATCGACGGAAATAGAATATGAGTACGTCCCGATGGCCGTCACATTGGTTGTGATAATCACCTCTCTGTTTACAGCGCTTTACCTGCTGAGGAGACAGGGCAGAGAAGCGAGGGGCAACCTAATTAGGTAGGCCTCACCCCCCAAGGAGGGATGAGTGAGTGGGCTAAGAAGGCTCATCACTATCTCAATGTGACTGGGAGGTTCAGGGGCTTCAGGAAGCTGAGCGACGGACAGAGATACGAGGTTGTGAAGGAGGGCCTACAGGAGTTCCTCAAGCAGAACCCCCTCACCAAGGAGGAGGCTGAGGAGGCCCTTGAGTGGTTCCTCTCTAGGAGGAGGGTTCACGAGGCCCGGGCCCTAGCGAAGCTGATGAAGCTCAAGCTCGGGAAGAGGAGGTGATCACATTCAACGCTATCTGGATAGCCCTCTTTATAGTGGATAGGGGCAGGCTAGGGACTGGTTTGTTCATCTTCGAGGCCATCTCGGAGGAGTATGGGATGTGGATGAAGCCAGCCGGTACCCTGAGGCCCACGATATCCAGTGTCCTCAGCGTCTTGTACATGACATAGTTGCACAGATACGTCCCGGCCGAGTACGACAGAAAAGCGGGTATGCCCTCCCCCCTCAAGGCCCCCACTAGCTCCCTAGTCGGTAGCGTGGAGAAGTAGCATGGAGGCCCATCCGGATCTATGGGCACATCTACTGGCTGCTCTCCATCGTTATCCGGGATTCTCGCATCTATCAGGTTTATTGCGATTCTCTCAACCCTGATAACGGGTCTCTCAGGCGCAAGACCGAGGTTAAGCACGGCCTCAGGCCTGAGTTCCTTTATGAGCTTCTCCAGCCTCTCGCCTGCCCTCCTGAACGAGACTGGCAGAACTTCACCCACTATTTCATTTCTCACGAGCTGCTCTACAAGTTCACTGGTGGGATTGGAGGGAACGTCATCCCAGCTCTCGAATCCGGTCAGCAAGATCATGGGATCACCCCTAAGGGGGCTCGGATCGGCACTGCGTCTTCATGACTCCGCGCCCCTTCGCCACCTCATCGCCCCCTCCAATAAGAGATGCGAAGAAAAACATCTTGCCTCGACTCCACCCATCCACTTTCTTGGCTATGACATCGATACTCCTCTCTACACACCTATATTTTTCTATTTTGATGGAGAAAAAACAATAGGATTTGTCCGCGAGCGGGTTGGATTAGTTTGGAGAGCACGCAAGACTAATAAAATTCAGGTCATGAATTCTCACTATGCAGAGACGTGAGTTCCTTAAGATAGCTATAGCAGGCGCTGCTGGCTTCGCAGTGGGATCTCTAGTGGGATTACCAATAAGGAAGAGCGGGATGGAAGGTGTCAGTGGGAAAGAGGTCGCTTCCAAAATACAGGAGGGTTCCCACAGAGTAGAGGCGCTCAAGGTGTATAACTGGTCCTATTACATCCAAGAGCTACTCCTAGACATATTCGCCAAAGAGGTGGGTATGGATAGGAAGAAATTGGTGTATGATGTTTTCGAGGATCCTTCAGAACCTTTCTCCAAAATAGCGGCTGGAGGTAGCGGATATGACTTGGTAGTTCTCCCAGACGCGGAAGCTGCTCTTGCTATAAGTAAGGGATTTGTCAGGAGACTGGACAAGTCCCTTATACCCAACCTGAGGTTCGTGGATCCGGATTTCCTGCATCCCCCATTCGATCCAGATAACGAGTACAGTGTAGTTTACATGTGGGGCATAACGGCTTATTCATGGAGGTCAGACTTCGTCCCTAAAGGTGTGACCACCCTCAAGCAGATATTCGATCCAGAGCTGGACTTCTTGAAGAAGCATGGGAAGAGGGTGATGATGCTGGAGGAGGCCATGGAAGTCGTCCTCTCTACCAAGGCCTACTTAGGTAAGGACCCCTATGACTGGAGTGATAAGACGATGGAGGAGGTGAAGGAAGTACTGATCAGGCAGAAGCCCTATTTGGCTGGCTACGGAGGAACAAGCGAGTATTACAGGGGCTTTGCCGAGGGAAGCATAGATGTAGCTCAAGCCTATAACGGTGACATAGCTCTCCTGAGGACCGAGGAACATCCAGAACTCGCCGACAAGGTCCAATTTGGAATACCGGAGGAGGGAGGGACTAGATGGACTGATAATATGCTGATACCAAAGGACGCTCCCCATCCCGAGGCGGCCCATCTCTTCATAAACTTCTTGCTGGACCCAGCTGTAGCAGCCGTCAACTCGCTTTACGTAAAGTACATGAGTCCAGTGAAAGACGCCAAACCTCTTATAGAGAAAGTCCTCAGCGATCCCGAGATATACCCCGCCAACATCAAGGATAGAACTTGGTATGTACCGCTGCTCACGGAGGAGGATCATGCTAAGCTCATGAAAGTATGGAAGGAGGTCCAAGAGTCCTGACCTCTGCGTCAGGAGGAGATGGAGTGTGGGTTGCAACATCGGAGACCCCACACCCCCGGAGATATGCACCCCTCTCCACCATTGTCAGCTACCTCTACTTCTCATGTCCCAAAGAATCTCTGAACTGAGAAGTGCCTAGACCGACTGTGGACACCCTCATATCCGAGGTCTGAGGAACCTGAACCCCCATATGACTTCCAGCGGTGCTTCCTCAAATGGATTCGCGCCCGAAAAACAAAACACTTATTACTCTCCACCCTGAGTGGGAGCTGAGGGCAAATGGACGAAGTGGAGCAAATAGGGCTCAACTGGGATCGTTTCTCCCAGAGAATAAAGGAGGATCCCTACGATTTCCTCCAGCTAGGGCCCGAGGAACTCAGGAGGGTGATAATGGAGAACCTCACCCCGTTGGCCAAGTTCCTAGGAGTAAATGCGATAATATACGAGTGCGGCAGGTGGTACGCCAGGATAGAGAGGATAGATCTGGAGGATGAGGAGCCAGAGCTGAGTGAGGTCATGGACAAGGAATGCTATGTCTCCTTGGAGGATGAGAATGGGTGCGATGTAGTGGTCTTGGCCATCAGGGAGGATGAGACAGGAGATGTGGAGGCATTCGCCCGCTCTGCTGGTGAAATACTTGAGATAATATTCAACGGGAAGGCCTGCGAGAATCAAGACGTCCCGTGGGATGACTTCCAGTGGTGAAAGCGTATATTTTTCACCCTCTCCTCTAGTTTATGTCGGGATTATCTGGGGGAACCGTTGATAGGCTCGAAGTTTGCGTGTTGGCAGAAGAGCATGCTTCAGGCATGTTCTGGGCTCAGCATGGCATATCCTTCCTACTAAAGGTCCGCTCCGGTGAGCAGGTTCATGAGATCCTCTTCGACACCGGAAACAGCTGGGAACCCATCGAACACAACCTCAGGCTGCTGGGCCAAGATGTATCGAGAGTTAAAGCAGTAGTCCTCTCGCACAGGCATTACGACCACACAGGAGGCCTCAGAGGTCTCCTGACAGATCTGAACAGGGAGATCACGATCATATCACATCCGGACCTCTTCAGACCGAACTTCGTCCTGCCCCTGAGAGAGATAGGTATACCCTTCACTAGGGAAGAGCTTGAAGGACTGGGTGCGAGGTTCCTCCTGACCCGCGATCCTATTGAAATAGTGTCCGGGGTTGTGACGACTGGGGAGATTCCCAGAACCTCTGAGTTAGAAAGGGAGATGACCATTGAGACCTACACGGTGGATGTCGATGGGAGACTGGTTAGAGATCCCATAATGGATGATGTCTCCCTCATCGTGAAGCTGAGAGGGGGATCTGTGGTGCTAACCGGATGCTCCCACGCGGGAGTGGTGAACATAGTGAAGAGGGCACTGGAAATAGCCGGCCCGGTCAGGGCGGTGATGGGAGGCTTCCACCTCGTCAGTGCCTCTGAAGAGAGGATAGAGGCTACTGTCAGGGCCCTCCGAGACTTGGGTGTGGAACAGGTAATCACCGGTCACTGCACAGGTCTACCAGCGGAGTGCGCGTTCAGAAGAGCATATGGAAGGGGTTTTGCACAACTGGCCGTGGGAAAGGTGTTTAAATTTACCTAGAGAGGATTAGAAAACATCAGACAAGTAGAACTCGATCATGTTTCCCTTCCTCCTCTCCCAGACGAGGCCGCTCCTCTCGAGGACATTGAGATGCCACCTCAGGCTTCCCAGACTCATCCCCAAATCTCTGGACATCTGCCTCAGGTAAGCGCCGGGGTTCACCCTCAGGTACTCTATTATGGCCCGCGCGCGCTTGAGGATTCTAGAGTTCCTAGACGCTCGTGCTATACCTGTTATTCAAATCATATGATCAGACCTCTAGGTGATTGAGTTGGCCAAGAGGCTGATGATTGTGGTCAGTAAAGGAACCTTAGACATGGCCTATCCCCCTCATATTGGCCCAGATCGGAGCGGCCATGGGCTTGGAGGTTGGTCTCTTCTTCACATTCTGGGGTTTCGACATAATAAGAAAGGACAGGGTTGATAACCTCAAGGTGACTCCGGTAGGGAATCCATCGATGGGAGTGCCGAACATACTGGCCACACTCCCAGGAATGACTGCAATGGCAACTGGCATGGTGAGGAAGAAGATAAGGGAGCTCAACATGCCTACCGTAAGGGATATGATAAAGGAGTGCAAGGACTTAGGAGTGAAGTTCTACGCCTGCTCAACTACAATGGAGATGTTCGGCCTGAAGAGGGAGGATCTGATAGAGGAAGTGGATGATGCAGTCGGCGCGACGACTTTCATGAACATGGCCATGGAAGACTCTGTAGTTATGCTCATCTAATTAACAACTCTTTCATTTTCCTGGGCTTTAACAATCATATTATAACGAGAAGCCAACTGGATGGGATGAAATCTGAGAAAAGTTTTTACAAGCTATACGGATGCCTAGAATGGGAAGTATTCTGTTTCGATTTTAATGTGTATAGCAATGGAGATCGCCTCTCAGAGCGACAATTCCTTCCATTCAGACCCAACCCGTTAGTGCTCTTGCCGAACCTGCTGTTATCCTTTAAATCTGCAAATGAATATACTGAGGGATTACCATGGCTGACCTGAAACCAGAGACCATGAAAGCTCTACTTGAGTTTCAGAGGAACGAGATAACCGAGTACAACGTTTATCTGAGTCTAGCTCAGCGAGTAGATGAGGAGAACAGGAAGGTACTGGAGAGGATAGCTAGAGATGAGCTCAGGCATTACTCTATCCTGAGGAAATATACAGGGAGGGATGTGGAGCCAGATGCGAAGAAGGTATTCCTCTACTCCGTGATCTCCAAGATATTCGGCGTTACTTTCACAATAAAGCTGATGGAGAGGACTGAGGAGTCTGCTCAAGAGGGATATAGGGGTATCATGGAGGAGGTCCCTGAAGCAGCCACTCTTCTTCGGGAGGAGGAGGATCACGAGGATCAATTGATTGAACTCGTTAAGGAGGAAAGAGTAGAATACGTGGGATCTATGGTCCTAGGACTGAATGATGCTCTGGTGGAGTTGACCGGCGCTTTGGCAGGCTTGACATTAGCTTTACAGAACTCCAAACTGATAGGAATAGCTGGCTTGATAATGGGGGTGGCTGCCAGCCTCTCAATGGCAGCATCCGAGTATCTATCTAGAAAGTCAGAGGGCTTAGGGAATCCAATGAAAGGAGCCTTTTACACTGGGATAGCATACATACTAACTGTGATTCTCATGATAACCCCTTTCCTATCTCTTACAAACCCTTATATTGCCCTCCTCTTGATGCTAGGTCTAACAGTGATAATAGTAGGGCTCTTCTCCTTCTACGTTGCGGTCGTCAAGGATCAATCGGCCTTGAGGATGTTCCTAGAGATGCTAGCGATAAGCTTCGGGGTGGCGGTAGTATCGTTCTTAGTGGGCTGGATAGCCAGAGCGGCTCTTGGAGTGGAGATCTAGGTTATATTAAGCTATGCTCAGGCATGACCATTAAAAAGGAGGTTAAGGAAGGACCCTTCAGTCCTTCAAGAGAAGATAGAATAGGGCCACCACAGCGATGAGCAGAGGAACTAGAAATACCGCAGTCAGCATGTAGAGCTCTGGAATATCGGCCAAGGTATTGGCTGCAGTAGTTAGTAAAGCCTGCCTAAATATCTCTGGGAGCGAGTTAACTACCTCGGGCTGGGCTATGAAGTAGGGTAACTGGCTGTGCATGTTAAGAAGTTCTCCAGTGAGCACCGTAGCCAATCCAGCTGGTCCTGAAATTTCGGCCCACCTTATAACTCCATCTAGGTTCGACAGTCCCTTCAAGACGAATATCACCGCTAGGAATTGCACTATCACGAGTATCATCTTTATGGTGAAGAGCCATCCGAAGTCATGCTGTGGTTTCACCCCCAGAAGGAATCCGAATATGTTGCTGAACTTGTATTGGGACACGTTGAGGCTTATCGCATACCAGGGGCCGAATATTACCATGAGAGCTAGGAAAATGGCTCCATACTCAGTGAACATTCCGACCAGCTCGGAGTATCTCTCCTTATTGGTTGGAGACTTGCTGTAGCTATAGGCGTAGGCCGATGCCAGCATGAGAGATCCAGCAGCCAGCGCACCGAATAGACTCTTCAGGTATAGCGGCAGGAACGTAGGGTTAGTCAGTGCCTCGATCACATCTAGATAGGGCTTGGGCTCCAGATGTAGCCCCGTGGGTGTGTTCAGGAAGGCAAACACTGCTCTGAAGCCAAAAGGTATAAGATATCCGCTTATGGCGAGTAAGGCTCCTATTAGCAGGTGGAGGTTCACCGCAACCCTGTCCCAGAGGTACCAGTAGAGCACTATGGTCAGGAACCTCAGGGCTATCATGAGGATGGCTAGTCCGAAAGGCACCCAAGTGAGATGACCAGCGAGCCCTATAAACTGGGGATAGAAGCTCAGGAGCATCACAGTAAAGGCAGTCCCGAAGACCCCTGCTATGGCGTATGTACTTGCATAATACCTCATTAAGATCTTCGCCCTCTCCATGAGGAAATCGTCTTTACCCTTCCTAGCGAGCCACTCCATGAAGGGTATGAATGTCGCTAGAGCTATGTCTAGGTTCACTAGGACTATATGCACGCCGAATGCGAGAGATAGGAGAGTGGAAATGGGCAGCGGCGCCTGCATATCATCACCTCCTCCACAGGAACCAATAGACTCCGATAACAAGCACCGCTAAGATCAAAGATAGGTAGAGGGCCACACCCATAAGCTGCCATGGAGGAGGCGGATTTATCGTTAGCTCGGTCTTCACATCCATTATGCCGTAGATAGCCCACGGCTTCCTGCCCATCTCCCTCACACCCCATCCCAAGAAGCTGGTTATGTGAGCTAGGGCTGGAGATATCACGGCCACCCACAGGGCCCAGGAAGGCCAATTTTCTCTCTTAAACGCTAGGAAAACTGCTACCAGCCCTATCAACCCGAGGAGGACACCCAGGCCTATCTTAGTGTAGTACAGATAGTGCACTAACAGAGGAGGTCTGAATTCCTCCGATATCACATCATAGGAGGGTAGTTTCGCATTTGGATTACCGTAGGCTAGGAGAGGCATGAGCTGATCAACTAGCTGTTTCATACCTATCATCCCCGGCAAGCTTTGAATCTTCGTTGTGGTGGCCTCCATGGCCGCGAACTTCTCGGGATTGTACTTGGCTACGGCTGCTCCCATAGCATGGCCGGAGCCGGTTCCTTGGATGGCCACAGTTATCAATGCAACTAAGGCCGCGAACTTCAAGGCTCTCCTGAAGTAATCCCTGTCCCTATCATCATCGGATGTTCTGAGGATCCTGAGGGCATACCCCCCCAGTAAGGTGAAGCCTGAAACAGTCATGGCGGCTCCCAGGGAATGGACGAATGTTGCTAAGTACCCCTTGGATAGGAAGGTTATCATGAAAGTCCCGGCATTCTCCACTGTATTAGCCACAATGGCATCTATCACCTCCTTTAGTGGAACTGAAGAGAGGGTCTGGAGGGCCTCAGGTTTGAGCACAGCAGCTAAGGTACTTTCACCTATGGTTTTTCCGGAGAAAGCCTCCCCCATCAGTATCCTAACTAAGCCAGATGGCAAGGTCACCGTTACCTGCTCAGGGGACGAGTTAATTACCTTGGCTCCGACAGCGGCGAGCTTATTCACATCAATGGCTTGAGCTATCTGAGCGGGTACGAAGAGCAATACATCAGGAGGCGCCCAGCTACTGGGTCCCGCTATAGGGTCGTAATGGGCTATTACATTGACCGGAGCCTGCATGAAGGAGTTCACGCTCAATATCATGGCGGCTGAGAACCAAGCCCCTACGAACGCCAATACCCCAATTAAGAGGTGAGTCTTAGGGGAGACCTTGTGCTCCGCGTAAAAGTACATGTAGATGAAGACACCCTCCATGATGAATGCGAATATCTCCATGTAGAGCGGGAAGTAAATGTATCTCCCGGCGGCTTCTGTGAGGTTAGGCCATAGAAGAACTAATCCGAACTCCGATGCAGTTCCAGTAGCAGCTCCGACAGCGAACACAGCTACGAACGCCTTAGCTAAAGTTCTAGAGAGCCTTTTCCAGTCCTCGTTGCCTGTTCTCAGCCATATGGCCTCAGCAACAACAGCGAGGAATGAGAGTCCTAGTACGTACTGCAGGATGAACCAGTGGACCTCTATGCCTATCATTGATAGGACTCTCTCCCAACCCGCTGGATAACCCGACAACCATTGTTGAATTAGTCCAAACGGATCCATGTAGATCCCTAAACCCAAACGATTGATATAAATCTTATAAGACTTATGGTTTGACAAATTAACCGTTAATATTCATTAAATTGAAAAGGATGATTACAATTTTTATTTGTATATCATGGAATAATTTGATAATATTGTGATACATACTGAGAGCCACATTTGTGTAATTGCAGTGTTGAGTGCCGAATACCACTTGATTAATAGACGAACAGATGTGCTATTGGCACCGCAAGAATTGGCTAATTCCCACCACGACTTTCGAGGACTATTATGTCCATCACGGGCATCGTCGTCTATTATAACTCATTACGGGGGAAAGAAACTCATCGCTACCTCATATACCCCAAGGTTCTTTTAAAGATCCAATTAGGGCATTGAGGATGAGGGTACCATAGAGCAGCCGTCCTATATCCCTCAAGAGGTGATAAATTACCATTCACGAACCATGTCCTAGAGCCTATGGCTGCGCGCGAGGGGCGTTTTGCTGTTAACATGGCTCCTATAGTGAACAACTATACCGCGACTTTCTGAAGCCTACATGCTGAGGTAAGGCTGGCAAAGCACCGAGGGCGGTCACAGGGCTTGCGTTTAAGATGCTAAGAATCGGTCAGGAGACCACATCTCCCTCCCTCATGCTCTCGTAGACTATGCGGTTCCTTATCCTGCCCACACTCCATATTTCTATCTCTACGACATCCCCATGTTTGAGGAGCTTTGGAGGGTTTGAGAAACCACCTACCCCCGAAGGGGTTCCTGTAGCTATTATATCACCCGGCTCTAGGGTTAAACCCTTACTCAGAATTGAGATTATGTCCCATGGTTTGAATATCATCTGGCTAGAGCTGGCATGCTGTCTTCTCTCCCCATTAACCCAGGTAGTTACTCCAAGTTCCTCGAACTCGACAGACGTATCTATCCACGGTCCTATAGGGGCGAAGGTGTCGATACTCTTGCCCCTGACCCACTGACCATCCCTCCTCTGGAGGTCCCTAGCGGTGACGTCGTTGAAGGCCATGTAACCCAGAATAGACCCCTTGGCCTCCTTCTCGTTGAGCCTACGCCCACCCTTCTTCATAACAAAGGCTATCTCACCCTCATAATCCACCTCCCTAACGTAGTCGTCAGGTACTATCACATCATCGTAGGGACCGTTGAGCGATGTGCGGGCCTTCATGAAGATAACAGGCTCCTTTGGTGGTTCGAAACCGGTTTCAGCCGCATGCTCGGCGTAGTTCTTTCCTAGACAAATTATCTTGGCTGGGGAAGTGAGGGGCTTGAGGAGCTTCACCTCTTCTAGCGGGATGGTGCAATCCAGTGTCTTATCTTCGAGTCTAAGCACTTCATCTATGAGGGGGAGGTTTATTAAAGCGTCCAAGCTCGGAGGTAATTCCTTTCCTATCTTCTCTGAGATGACGTTAGAGGGAGCTATCTCTCCATCCTGCTCCACACCGTAGTCTATGGTCCTGTCGTGGACGAACCTGACCAGGCGCATAGCTCCCTCGTGAAGTCCTTACTTAAAACTGGAGGGCTCTTTTATAAGTGGGTATATCCTGTATGTAGTGGGATAAAATGTCAGTTGTGGGCGTAGATGAGAGGGGCAGGATAACTCTTCCAAAGAGGTTGAGAGAGGGGATCAAGAAGGTGGTAATAATACCAGTGGGCACTCACTTAGTCCTAATCCCCCTAAGGGGAGAGCCTGAAAAGTACGCAGAGGGGTGGCTCGACACGGATAAGGAGAGGAGGAAGCTAAAAGCGGAGGCTGAAAGGCTAGCTAGAGAGGATGCAGTTAAGAGAGCCAAGAGGAGGAAGCAGCTGTGACCTCTCCTACCTATAAATCTAACTCTAGGTGATTGCCATGATAGTTGAAACGGATGTGCTATACGCCTACGTAAAGGTAGAGGATTGGCTGAAACCAGTAGCCCTCAGACTGATCAAGATGATCATAAGCGGCAAATTAGGAGAAGTCAAGGCATCTAGGGAGGTGCTTCACGAGATCTACTACGTTTCTATAGAAGAGGGAGTCTCTCTAGATGAGATCTTGGAGCGGTTAACCCATCTCACCCTTATTGAGAACTTAAGGTTTGTGGAGACCACTTGGGAGGACGATCTGGCGGCCATCTCCTTGATGAGGCAGTATGGTCTCTCCTCCATTTTTGACGCCTACTACGCTGCCCTAGCTCTAAGGGAGGGTGAACCCCTCATCTCTACTGATAGAGCTTACGATAAGATCCCCGGGATCGAGAGGTTAGACCCTAGGAACATCGTGAATTGGTAATCCCCTCATCAATCATCAGAGCGCTGATTAGGAAAGTTTAGAGCCTCCTGCTTAGGGAAACTACCTCCCTCAGCTCAACCACCACAGCATCGGGTATCATCATCTCCTCGGGGATGAATCCGTACAGGATGTCCTTCCTCATTAAATCTCTGAGGTAACCGCTTTTCAGGAGTAGATCTACCCTCTTGAATGGATCTACTTCCCTCAGATGGTTCAGTTCCCTTACCATCAGGAACGCAGCTAGGCCAGCGCCTTTAGCCCCAGCAACATCGTGACTTGGGGAATCTCCGGTGTGAAATGCGGCAGAGCAACCGCATATCTCCATGGCCTTCGTGAACGCCTCGGGCCTTACTTTGAGGACTCCAAGCCTATCTGTGGTCAAGACATCGTCAAACATTTCTCTAATCCCCAGCTCGCTCAGGATGGCTTCTTGGTACTTGGAAAGGCCGCCGGTCATTAGGCAGACCCTGCGATCCCGTCTGAGCTCTTGGATGGCTTCAACAGAATCGGGATAAACGCTGGTAGCACCGCTCCTCACGGCCTCCAGCAGGAGGGACAGGGCGTCGAACTCACTCATCCTCAAACCCAGTCGCCTTAGTGCCTCAGGGATTACGACATCCCAGTCGAAGGCATGCAGATAATCTCCATTGAGGATCTTCTCCCTCATGATCTCCCTTACTTTTTCTCTCAAAATGAGAGCGGCCTCATCATCCGGAATACCTAGCCTCCTAGCGAGTAAGCGAGCCGGTCTACCTATGAGGTACTCTCTATATCCGGTCTTTATCACGGTATGGTCTAGGTCTAGGAAGGCGCATCTCATCCTAGTAAGTGGATTCGGAAATGGGAAAAAGTTAGCTAGCGAGCTAGTTGAGGTCCTGAAATCGCGCGCCTGAGCTGATCAGGCCCCTCAATCTCAGGGATCCATCCCTTCCTTCTCCATGTAGCCTAGCATCACGGACATTATCCGCTCCAACTCCTCCACTTGGCCGAGTAGCGATAGCAGGATCTCGTGATCCACCTCGGAATATGAGTGAACGAGGAGAATTCCTCAATCCCGCTAGAGAAGATACTAACTCTCCATCTGCCCCGTCGAGAACTCCCATATTGACTAAGAGTAGCCCTATCTCCCTGTGCTTCGAGGGAACTGGACCTCCCTTCTTAGCGATTATGAAGCTCCCTACGTCAAGTACGGCCTCGATGGCCACCTAAAAGTTCCTCTCGGCCGAGTCCATGACGAAGGGATTGCTGAAGTAACCTTCTCTACCCATCGATCTGATGCTCTTCAGCTTGGACACAGCCGTCCTGAATCTGCTAATCCTCCCCACAAGCCCAGGACTAGGCATTCATCATCGCCCTTATCATGCCCTTAACCATTCTCTCGTAATAGGGCTTGGAGTCCAAGTACTCCATTATGGCCCTTGCCTTATCCTCAGCCATGAGAGTCTCGTCTCTCACCAAGATTGTGATGCCAGTCCTGAAGATCTCATACCTCAGGGGAGGCGGAGCCGTATCCACATCCACTATGTGGACGGGTCTCCCTACGGCGGATTCCATTAGGGAGGAGAGCCTCCCTAGCTCCAAGGGCTCGGGTCTTATGAAGAATTTGATGGCGACATCCATGTCGCTATCCTCCCTCATCCTTCCCTCCACGACCGATCCAAAGAGTATGGCGTAAATGACGTTATCCTCTACTGAGAGAACTCTTCTCAATTCAATTACAATTTTCTCAATGCTCATTCACGATATCTAGGAGGGACCAGATATAATCGCTGCCATATCTTGGGAATGAGATGAGGCCCACAAGGCATTAAGTAGGATTGATGATCTTAAGGAAATTCTCCTGATCAATTAGGTCGTTCTAACATAATCCCCCAACACATTAAAAAATAAAAATTAATGTTATGAATTGTATGGATGTAGGATTAACAGGGAATAGCGTCCCGTTTCAACTTTGTTGATAATGTTAAGTATTCAAGTTCGGATCATTTGGGCATAGGAGAGGGAAACCTCTAGGTCTTTCGGAAGACATATGAAGTTAATTTTCCTCTCCAACTTCAAAGCGAGACATTCCTAAATTCCTTGGCCCTCCCATAAGGCGCTGTGGCCAGCCTGATCAAGCTGGCTGATGAGACCGGAATGAGCGAGGAGACTCTCCTGAAGGTGCCATGCTCTAGAGAAATACAATTGCTCTTCTCGGTGAAGCCGTGCAGTGAGCTCTCTTCTCGACTAGGAATGCGATGTCCTCCTCAGAGAAAGCGCTGGCCGTGTAAGGCACGTGGACCTTCTTCCCCTTGCTGGCGCGCTGAATTTGGGAGAGAAGCTTGACGAACCTCGCTGATGCTACCTGATGCCTCAGTAGTAAAGTTAAGCACTTCAATTAAGCTGAAAATTTAGTGAGATCTCTCCTTCTCAGGCAATAGGTCTCCTACTAACCTTGAGATCGCATTAACAGCTTCATTTAAGGTCGAAGGGATCGATCACCCAGCTGATATGAGATCTCTCACGCTAGCGCAGACTTCCCAAGTTTTCATCTTCCCTCCGACATCTGGGGTGGTATATCCCAATTCGCACGCTCTCCGCACGGCTTCCTCTAGCTCCTCACCCGCTTCCCTGTATCCCAACCACCTGAACATCATCGCCGCTGAAAGCAGAGTTGCCATGGGATTAGCTATGCCCTTCCCGGCTATGTCAGGAGCCGTTCCATGAACGGGCTCGAAGACCGCCCTCTCATCCCCTATATTCCCGCTCGGATACATGCCCAATCCACCGATGTAGGCGGCTGCTAGGTCGGCCAGTATATCGCCGAACATGTTTGTCGTTATTATTACATCGAAGGGCCTGTCCATGGCCAGCCTCATCGCCGCCGCGTCAACATACATCTCCCTGAACTCCAACCCCTCCTCCTTCGCCACGGAGGAGCATACATCCCTGAACAGCCTGCAGCCCAAGAGAACGTTGGCCTTGTGCACCACGTAGACCCTCTCCCTCCCTATCTCTTTGGCATATCTGTATCCGTACCTGCAGATACGCTCGCTTCCCCTTCTGGTGGTTACCCTAAGATCCACCGCGGTATCCACATTTGTCCAGCCGGCCCTGACGTAAAGTCCCTCGGTATTCTCCCTAACTATTGTTACGTCAAATCCCTGAACGGCGTTTGGCACTGGATATGACTTGGCTGGCCTTAAATTAACGTAGAGGTCGAGCTCCTGCCTGATCGGGAGGATCACCTCCTTAGCCGTCTCACCTACCGCTACCATCAGCGTCGCGTCGGCCTTGCGCACACCCTCGAACGTGTCCTCAGGAAGAGCAACTCCCCTTCTCCTCTTCGTCTCATCTCCAGCCTCGTAAACCTCCATCTGTATAGGTATCCCATGTTTATCCGCTAGTGTCTCTAGTACTGGGATAACAGCATCCATTATCTCCGGACCGACACCGTCACCGGGTATCAGGGCTATTCTCGGCACGAAATCTCCTCCTCAAGTAGGGAACCAAGCCTCCGGCCTCCAGTATCTCCATCAGGAATTCGGGTATACTCGTGCCCTTAAGCTCGCCTTTGCCGATAACTCTGACCACGCCCGAAAGCAGATTCACCTCTACCACGTCGCCATCCTCCACAACCTTGCTCACACCAGGAACCTCCATAACGGGCAGTCCCACGTTGATGGCATTCCTGAAGAAGATCCTAGCGAAGCTCTCCGCCAGCACCACCTCTATGCCCGCGTACTTGAGGGCTAAGGGAGCCTGCTCCCTGCTCGAGCCGTAACCGAAGTTCCTCCCCGCCACTATTATCCTTCTCTCCTTCACTTTCTCCCTGAAATCCGGATCCAAGTCCTCCATAGCATGCTCCCTGAGGACTTGGGGATCGGCCCCATGCTTCAGGTAGCGGGCCGGGATTATCACATCCGTATCGACATCGTCGCCGTACTTGATCACCTTACCCCTTATCAAGAGACCACCTCCCTAGGGTCGGTCACTCGCCCGGTAAGGGCGCTGGCAGCGACCGTGCTCGGGCTAGCTAGGTAGACGCGCGAATCGGGGTGTCCCATCCTGCCCCTGAAGTTCCTGTTGGATGAGGAGATACCAACCTCATTTGGCCCTAGCACGCCCAGATGGGCGCCCAAGCAGGGCCCGCAGCTCGGTGGCCCTATCGCCGCTCCGCTCTCGACCAGAGCGTCTATGAGCCCCATCCTCAGGGCCTCCCTGTACACCCTCTGGCTCCCAGGTATCACGATCAGCCTGACCCTCTCGCTCACCCTCCTGCCCCTCAGAATTCTGACGGCCGCCTTCAAATCGCTAAGCCTCCCTCCGGTGCAGGAGCCTATGAACGCTTGGTCCACCTCCTCGTCCACCTCGCTCGCGGCCTTTACATTCGCAGGAGAGTGGGGAGCGGCCACCAAGGGCTCTAGAGAGCTCACATCGAAGGTCAGCTCGTCCTCGAAGCTTCCCTTATCGGAGTACTCCGGTCTAGGCGGCTTGAAGGTCCTGCCCTCTAGGTAGCGGAAGGTGACCTCGTCCGGGGAGATGAAGCCCGTCTTCGCGCCGGCCTCAACGGACATGTTGGTGAGCACGAACCTCTCGTCCATCCCTAGCTCCCTCACAGCAGGTCCGTCGAACTCCAGCACCTTGTATATGGCGCCATCGGTTCCTATATTCGCTATCACCTCAAGGATAAGGTCCTTGGCGTGCACCAGAGGGGGGAAGGACCCCTCGCCCCTTATCAAGATGGTGGGGGGCACCTTGAACCAGAGCTTGCCGAGGGCCATAGCTGCGGCCATCTCTGTAGCTCCTATTCCTACCGCGAATGCCCCTAAAGCTCCCGATGTGGGGGTGTGGGAGTCAGTGCCCACCACCACATCTCCGGGAACGACGTGCCCCTCCTCCGGCAGGACTATGTGGCATATCCCTCCCCTCCCCACCTCGTAATATGAGCCGAAGTTGAACCTCCTGTGAAACTCCCTCAACCTCATGCTCAGTACCGCAGACTCTATGTCCTTCGCAGGTACGAAGTGGTCCTGTATGGCCACCACCCTCCCCGGGTACTTCACCCCAGCACCTATCTCGTTCAGCGCGTCCTCGACCAGCGCCCCCATGGGGTCGTGGGTCATGTAGACATCTATCTCAGCCTCCACTATGTCTCCCACGCTCACGTCCCTGCCAGAGGCCCTCGCCAGTATCTTCTCAACCGCCGTCCTCAAGGGTCATCACCTTGTTCAGGGCATCGACCAGCGCCTCTATGCTGGCATCCACTATATCATCGCTGAGCCCGAATCCCTCCGCTGCGAGCCCGTTGGACTCTACCCTGACGTAGACCTCACCCACCGCTTCAGTCCCCCTGCTGACGGCGTTGAGCTCGAACCTCGTCAGCCTGAACTCAGGCATTCCATCTATGGACTTGAGTGCGTTGGCTATCGCGTCGACGGGACCCACTCCCCAGCCGGCACTCCTTCTCTCCTCGCCCTTTAACCTGACCCTCACCCAGGCTGAGGGGGTGGTGCTGCTGCCCGTAACTACTGTCCACTCTGGCACCTCCATGATCCTCGCCCCCGGTCTACCGCCAACGACCTCAGCAACTATCTTAGAAAACCTCCTCTCGGTCACCTTGACGCCCTTATCCCCTAACTCCTTCACTCTCTGGATTATGAGGTTCAACTCCTCCTTACTCACATCGTAACCGAGCTGCTTCACCGCTTGCTCCACTGCGTGCCTCCCCGTGTGCTTCCCCAGCACTATGCGCCTCCTCATCCCCACCACCTCGGGGCTCAGGGGCTCGTAGGTTCCTGGGTGGCCGAGCACCCCGTGGACATGGATGCCGGACTCGTGGGAGAAGGCATTGTCCCCTATGATGGGAGCGTTAGGGGGTACCTGTATTCCAGTGAGCTTCTCCACGAGTTCCGATACCGATCTGAGCTTTGAGAGATCCACACCAGTCTCCACGCCGTAGAGGAACTTCAGAGAGGTGACGAACTGCTCCAAAGAGGCATTACCGGCTCTCTCCCCTATCCCGTTGATGGTCACGTGAGCCTGCTGGGCCCCGGCCTCCACCCCGGCTAGGGAGTTGGCCACCGCCAGTCCGAAGTCGTTGTGACAGTGGACGCTCACTGGTATCCTGAGCTCGTCCACCACTCTGCTGACCAGAGCTCTCATGGCTGGGGGCGACATGACACCGACTGTGTCAGGTATATCCACCCTGTCGGCCCCAGCCCCCTCTACGGCCTTGAACACCTCGAGGAGGAAGTCCACCTCTGTCCTAGTAGCGTCCTCAGCGGAGAACTCCACCTTCACGCCCCTCGACTTCGCGTACTCCACGGCCCTCACAGCCCTCTCCAGCACCTCCTCCTCGCTCATCCTCAGCTTGTACTCCCTGTGCAGGGGGGAGGTGGCTATGAAGACGTGGACCGAGTCGACGCCAGCGTCCACCGCCATATCTATGTCCTTAGGCGTGGATCTGGCCAGTGCGCATATCTCGGCCCTGACGCTGCCCTCCATCTCCTTGATTGCCCTAGCTATCTCCCTTACAGACTGGGACTCTCCCTTTGAGGTGATGGGGAAGCCAGCCTCTATAACATCCACTCCCAGCTCGTCCAAGGCTATAGCTATTTCAATCTTCTCCTCCGGTGTGAGTGAGACTCCAGGTGTCTGCTCGCCGTCCCTTAAGGTGGTATCAAAAACTCTAGCCCTCTCGGGAAGCCTCATGGCTTCCCTGACCGATGAGTTGATATCGGAAACGTAGGCTACTCTAGTTCCAAGGGACCACCTGCCCATCGCTGGATAGGTCCAATTAAAAAGGTATACTCAGCTAGCGCTGAGCTGAGCATACCATTATTACCTCCCCTCCCTATGTACTCGCCATGAGGTTCAAGAGCGCTGAGCATCCCGAGATGGAGGGTGGCAAGCAGTATCATGTGCAGATATCTAGGGAGGAGGCTGAGAGGTACGCATTACTCCCAGGAGATCCGGATAGGGTTCCCAAGATATCTGCACATTGGGACTGGTTCGAGGAGGTTGCTAGGCACAGGCAGTACATTGTCCACAGGGGTGCCTACAAGGGTACTGGATTACTGGCGGTATCCACGGGCATTGGGGCCCCTGCCACAGCAATAGCTGTCGAGGAGCTGGCTAGGGTAGGAGTGGACACCATCATAAGGGTCGGGAGCACGGGGGCGATACAGCCAGAGATAGAGCTCGGAGATTTGGTGATAACATCGGCTGCTGTCAGGATGGAGGGGACGAGTGACCAGTACGTTTCAAAGGGATATCCTGCTCACGCCAGCTATGAGGTCCTCCTGGCACTGATAGAGGCCGCCGATTCCTTGGGTTACAGGTACCACGTGGGTATTACGGCAACGACAGACAGCTTCTACCCGGGCCAGGGGAGGCCCGGCTTCAACAGGTATGAGCAGAGTTGGCATAGGGACTTAGTAGGAGACCTCATGGCAGCGAGGGTCCTCAACTTCGAGATGGAGTCCTCGGCTCTCTTCGTTTTGGCCTCCCTCTTCGGTCTGAGGGCCGGAGCCGTCCACGCCGTCTTCGCTCAGAGAAACAGGGATGAATTTGATGTGAGGGGAGAGGAAGAGGCGATAATGGTGGCGAACGAGGCCGTCAAGATACTTAGCGAGTGGGATTCTCTTAAGGAGAGCGAGAGTAAGAGTGTACTTATCCCCTCGCTCCTCAGGAAGTGGGTTAATGGTGAGAGAGGAGGATCAAAAAACATTCAGTAGACATACGACTCTTCTTTCCTCTCCTCTGGAGTTGTAGCAGCTCTCAAGGTCCTCTTCACCTCCTCGTAGTACTTCAGCATATCGTCGGTGAGGCTGGGTTTCACTTTCGTTAGCGCCTGCTCGAAGTGTCTCATCTCAACCTCTTTGACGTTTATGTCCTCCCTCAGCGCGGCCATCGCGGCTTCCCTCACTAGAGCCGCTAGATCCGCTCCACTGAACCTCTCCGTTGCTAGGGCTATCTTCCAGAGATCGACATCGTCTGAGAGGGGCATCTCCTTCGTCAGGACCTTGAGTATCTCGAACCTAGTGTTAAGGTCCGGTGGCCCAACGTAGACCAGCCTCTCCAATCTTCCTGGCCTGAGGACAGCTGGATCCACGAGATCTGGCCTGTTCGTGGCTCCTATCACGACCACGTCCCTCAGAGGCTGTATCCCATCGATCTCGGTGAGCATCTGGCTCACCACCCTCTCCGTCACTCCGGAATCGAAGCTGGTGCCCCTCCTCGGGAAGAGGGAGTCTATCTCGTCGATGAATATGATGGCCGGGGCCACCTGCCTCGCCTTCCTGAAGATCTGTCTCACGGCCTTCTCGCTCTCTCCCACCCACTTGCTGAGGATCTCCGGGCCCTTCACGCTTATGAAGTTCGCCTCGCTCTCGTTAGCGACGGCCTTCGCCAGCAACGTTTTACCGCAACCCGGTGGTCCATAGAGCAGCACGCCCTTGGGCGGCTCAATCCCGAGCCTCCTGAAGGCGTCAGGGTTCTTCAAGGGCAGCTCCACGACCTCCCTGAGCTCCCTCTTCACCTCATCTAACCCACCTATATCGTCCCAAGAAATGTCCGGAACCTCTATCGAGATCTCCCTCAGAGCTGAGGGCTGAACCAGCTTCAGAGCCTCCATGAAGTCGTCCTTCGTGACCTGAAGCTCCTCCAGAATCTCTATAGGGATCGTCTCCGCGTCCAGATCTATCTTGGGGAGGACCCTCCTAAGAGCGGCCATGGCAGCCTCCCTCACCAGAGCCGCGAGGTCAGCGCCCACGAACCCGTGGGTTATGTCAGCCAGCTCGTCCAAGTCCACGTCGTCTGAGAGAGGCACGTTTCTCGTGTGTATCTGCAGTATCTCCTTCCTGCCCCCCCTATCCGGCACCCCTATCTCTATCTCCCTGTCGAACCTGCCAGGCCTCCTTAAAGCCGGGTCGAGAGCCTCTGGCCTGTTCGTAGCCCCAATAACTATTACCTCTCCCCTACCCTTCAGGCCATCCATGAGAGCGAGGAGCTGGGCCACTACACGCCTCTCAACCTCTCCAGTTACCTCGTTCCTGTTCGGCGCAATGGAGTCTATCTCATCTATGAATATTATCGAGGGAGCGTTCTTCTCAGCCTCCTCGAATATCTCCCTGAGCCTCTTCTCGCTCTCACCGTAGTACTTGGACTTTATCTCCGGGCCCGAGATGCTTATGAAGTGGGCGTTGCTCTCGTTGGCAACAGCCTTCGCCAGCAACGTTTTACCGCAGCCCGGTGGTCCATAGAGCAGCACGCCCTTGGGCGGCTCAATGCCGAGGTGCCTGAAGAGCTCGGGATGCTTGAGTGGGAGCTCCACCATCTCCCTTATCCTCTGTATCTCCTCCTTCAGCCCTCCTATGTCCTCATATGTGACGGTGGGCACTATTATCTTGGAGAGCTCCACGGGTCTCTCCCTTACCTCTATGACTGTGTTCGCCCCGACCTTCCCGAAGGTACCGGGCGTGACGCTGACCACCACTAGGGGGATGAACCTCTGGAATATGGGGATGAGGACAACATCTCCCTTGGTAACTACGAAGTCGTAGAGCCTCCTCTTTACCCAGTTGTGGAAGTCGGGCGCCACCCTTATCATGTGGTCTTGCGGGGCCAAAACTACCTTGCTGGCCTCCCCAACCTCAACAGGTCTTACCCTGACCTTCTCACCGGTCCTAACTCCCGCGTTTCCCTTGATGATCTTGTCCATCCTTATGTATCTGGTGCCCACGTCCATACTCACGGACGGCATGACCCTGGCGTGGGTCACCCTAGAGCCGTAAATCCTCACGTAATCGCCGCTAGTCAGGTTGAGCTGCTTCATCACCTCGGGATCAATCCTCACTATCCCCCTGCCGAAGTCCGCCTGCTTCACCACATCCGCCACTATGAGCGTTACATCCTTTACCTCCTTGTCATCCCTCTTGTCTCCCTTCTTAGGGGGCTGTTTCCTCCCCAACGATCACACCTCGAATCCATCCTCCGAGGAAGGGTTTATTAATTTTGCATAAGGGCGGCGACATCCCATGAGAACGGATATATTTAGGTGGTGAGCGCTCACAGGGATGGAACTGAAGGCAGACCTCCTACTGGATGGTCAGTACTTGAATGTCTACACGGGCGAACTTCTCGACGGACCCGTGGCCATTCTGGGAGACCGGATCCTCTGCGTCAGGGAGAGGATCGAGGCCAGAAGGGTGGAGAGAGTAGATGGGACAATTATTCCCGGACTGAAGGACGGTCATATCCACATAGAGAGCAGCAAACTCCCTCCCGGGGAGTTCGCTCGGCTGGTGGTACCTAGGGGTACCACCTCCGTCTTCGCGGATCCTCACGAGATAGTGAATGTCGCTGGGAAGGAAGGCTTCAAGTTCATGCTAGAGGAATCGGGTAAGACCCCACTAAGGGTTCACCTGATGGTACCTTCTTGCGTTCCCGCTTCCCCCCTCGAGGAATCCCCCTTCCATCTCGATGCTGCTGCCGTCTCGGAACTCCTAGACGAGGCTATGGGGCTCGGGGAGGTGATGAACTTCCCTGGGGTGATCTCGGGTGAGGAGGATCTACTCCGGAAGGTGGAAGAGGCTAGGAGGAGAAGAATGCCGGTCGACGGGCACGCGCCCCTCCTCATGGGCGAGGAACTCTGTCTCTACCTCTTCAGGGGGGTAGAGTCCGATCATGAGTCTACTACAGAGGAGGAAGCCTTGGAGAAGGCCAGAAAGGGTACGTATGTGATGGTGAGGGAGGGAACCGCATCAAAGGATATGAGCATAATTAGGGGACTCCTCGGAGTCCAGAAGAGGAGGATCCTCCTAGTATCGGATGACAGGAGCGCGTCCGACCTTATGAGGGAAGGGCATGTGGATCACCTCCTCAGGAGGGCCGTTGAGGAGGGCCTCGACCCCGTGGAAGCGGTTCAGGCTGTGACGATAAATGTGGCCGAGAGGTTCGGCATAAGGGAGCTGGACGGCATCGCTCCCGGCAGGCTAGCTGACCTGGTGGTGGTGAGGGATCTCAAGAGGTTCGAGGCCCTCAGGGTCTACATAGGGGGAGAGCTCGTGGCCTCCAACGGTGAACCCCTATTCAGCGCGGTGAGGGTCAAAAGGATAGGTACTATGAAGCTCCCCTCCCTCTCACCTAGGGATCTCGCCGTGAAGGCCCAGGGAAGGAGGGCTAGAGTGAGGGTCATTGAACTGACTGGATCTCTCCTTACTGAGGAGGGTGAGGAGTGGCTTCCCATTGAGGAAGGACTGGTCAAGGCGGGGAGAGAGGTTCAACACTTGGCGGTAGTGGAAAGGCATGGGAGAACGGGGCACATCGGAAGGGGATTTGTTAGGGGGTTCGGAATGAGCGGAGCGATAGCCTCCACGGTCGCACACGATAGCCACAACCTGATAGTGGCTGGCAGCGATTTGAAGGACATGGTCGTGGCGGCCCGCGAGCTGGAGCGAGTCAGGGGCGGCCAGGTGGTGGTCTCTAATGGCAAACCGATCTCGATACTCCCACTTCCGGTGGGTGGCCTAATGTCTGACAGACCGGCAGAGGAGGTGGCCTCGCTGGAGGAAGAGCTGGACAGGGCGTACAGGTCCCTCGGAGGTACTAGAGAGGATCCGTTCATGGAACTCTCTTTCTTGGCTCTCTCGGTGATCCCAAAGCTGAAGCTGACCCCGAAGGGACTGGTCGATGTGAACAGGCAGGAGATAGTTCTCCCTCTCTTGGAGGTGATCTAATTGGAGATAGGAGTGGAGGTTCCTCCTTCCCCGAAACCGAGGTTCCTCAGGAGAGTCTCCTCCCTCATAGGGAAGGCGGACTTCATCTCCATACCCGATTCTCCCTTCGGAAAGCCCGCACCCTCCTCCTTGGCCTTGGCCGTCCTGCTCAGGAATATAGGGGTGAATGCGGTCCCCAACTACAGGCTGATGGACAGGAACGAGCTTGCCCTGCTCTCCGAGATGATGGGTCTGGCCGAGCTGGGTATGAAGAGGGTTCTGCTGGTTGGAGGGGATCCCCCCAGCATAGGCAGGCCCACGGGCCTCGACGCCGTGAGGGCGATAACCCTCGTGAGGGAGTGGGGCGTGAAGGTGAAGCTGGGTGTGGCCACCTCCCTCAAGCCGGGAGAGAGGCTCAGGGCTAAGCTGGAAGCGGGAGCGGATTTCGTTGTCACCCAGCCAATACAGAGGGTTGAAGAGCTCTATCCCATATCAGACTTTATCGGGGACACGCCCCTATACACCATGCTGATGCTCACCTTGGCGGAGATGGAGGAGTCCGTTCTCAGGGCCATGGACATAGAGGAGGTGCTTGATGTGGACTATAAGGAACTCATGGACAGGTTGGAGGAGTCAGGACTGGTCAAGGGAGTTATAATCAGCTCCCCGAGGAACCACTCGAGAATTTTGGAGGTCTTGGGAGGTTAGCGCATGCGGCTGGGAGGCAAGCTGGGAGAGAACCCCCCTCTGATGATAGGATCCGTCTTCTACAGGGGAGACAGGAGGGTTAAAGATCACGAGAGAGGCGTGTTTGATGAGGAGGCTGAGGAGAAGCTCATAGAATCGGATCTGAGGGTAGCACGGCATCTGAATTTCCCATACGCCTTGGATGTCATCATAACTAGCAAGAGCGCCGCGGAGCCCTACCTGAAATTCGCCTCGCGATTCGATGTCCCCGTCCTAGTCGACGGGATAGATCCAGAGGTCAGGGCCCACGCCTATAGGATCGCAGGTGAGTTGGGCTTGTCGGATCTGGCGATAGCAAACGCCATATATCCAGACAGCACCGAGGAGGAGCTGAACGCCATAAAGACCTCTGGAATCAAGAAGGCCGTTCTGGTGGCTTTCGATCCGAAAAACGCACTGAAGAGCCTCAAACCCGAGGTGAAGCTATCGATTCTGGAGGAGAAACTCGTACCTAAGGCCGAGGAGGCGGGGGTAGAGGAGTTCCTAGTGGACGCGGTCGTGCTGGATCCCGCCTCACTGGCCTCTGTGGCCGAGTCCATGAGCTTCCTTAGATCCAAGGGGTACGTGGTAGGCTGCGCTCCAGCCAACGCTTTAGCCTTCCTGAGCAAGAGGAGGTACGGGGATGAGGCCTATACGATGCTGACGGCTGCTCTCTCATACCTAAGGATGAGAGGTGCTGACTTCATGATCTTCGGACCGGCCGGCAGGTTCAGGGGTGTTGCGAGAGGACTCGCATTTCTCGAGTCTATGCTGGCCATGGAAGCCAACGTGCCTAGAAGTAAACTCAGAGAGCACCCCTTCTCCGTTCTCAGGGAACTGCAGAGGGTATTTCAGGAGATGTCCAAGGGAGAGGTATGACACGCGTAAAAGTTAAATTAATCTAATATTATTAGGTATGGTGATCATGCATGCCCCTGACCACATTCGAAGAGGAGATATACCTGCGCGCCCTCACCGGAAGATTGGTCGGGAAGGCTCTATCCGACCTAGGACTCAACAAGGTCGCCGTGGTGGCCTCCAAGAACATCATATGCTCCAGCATAGCAGCGGCCACTGAAGCCACCTTCCTGACCCTGAGCGGGGGCGTCACCTATCACTTCATGGTGGAACACGGGAGGGAGAAGGAGCTGGCCAAGAGGCTGAAGGAGTTCGCTGCCCAGGCAGTACTGCTCCAGTTCGGAGGAGAGACTCCGTTCGATGAGACGAAGAAGAGTTTCGTCGATCTCCTAAAGGCCATGGCCGAGGAGGATGTGCCCGGCAGCTTGGTCGTCCATGTGAGGATATTCGCTGCTGGCGGCCTGAAGGAAGCCCTAGAGCACGAAGAGGTGAAGAAGTACCTAGAAACTAAGGAAGTCTTCGTCTACACGGTGGGGTTCGACGATGGCAAGGTCTATGTGAACAAGGTGACCATCCCGTCCCTCGAGCTGACGAAACTGGCAGAGTATCAGGTGACCCTCGAACACGCCGATCTGCTGAACAGGAGCCTCAAAGACAGGAAGATAACCTTCTCCTGATTGTTCTGTCCCTTCGACCCTTCACAATCATTCCCCTTTTTTGGGAGTCAGTATCAAATTCAATTTCGTTTTTTCTAGGGCTTCACTATGTAAATGACTAGGAAGAGGCTTCCCGAGAGGAAGTAAAGGGCTACATCCCTGTTGAATGGCCAAGAGAGGGCAGCCAACAACAGTAAAAGGAGAGCCGAGTAGTTGAACCTCTTCGCGTTCCTAATCCCAAGGAGAACTGGGATCATCATTGGAGCATGGGCATATATGTGGAGGCCTACAAAACCCAATAGGAGAATGTGCAGTAGGCCTAACGAGTTCACGGGCATAAACCACGACGGGATCAGCAGGGGAATGAGGAGGAGGTAGCCCGCTATGAGGTAGCGGTGAGCCGGCAGGGCCTCCCTCACCCTGACGGATCTCAACCCGCGAAGCGCCAAATCCAGCCTAGCTGCCCCTAAGTAGGAGAGCATGCTCGCCCACATCAGGTGCCTGCTTGGACCGAATCCAGAGAGAGCAAGCGCGTGAAGAGCGGTCATCAGGATGGTAAGGGGTAAGCTGGCCCGGTATCTGTAGGTCTTAGGGAGGGCGTGAAGGGTTACCGCGTATATGAGGGGCACCGGGTGAGCCCACTCCACAGCTGTGATCCAAACCTCCATTCCTTGGTAGCTAATGAGGGCCGTGGAGAGGAGGGAGAGGAAGGAATACAACTCCAGCAGATAGATCAAGGACCTTTTCCTCAATGGGATGAGGAAGAAGAGACCAGTGAGGGAGACGAAAGCAATCGTAACGGTTCCCCATCCCAACAGCGAGCCGAGCGGCAGGAGGAGCAGAGAGAGGGAGTGAAGGAGAGCCGCTAGAACCGAGCCTCGCCTCCTCGTCACCGAGGTCCAAAACGAGATGTTGACGCCGGCGGCGAACGAGGCCACGCCCATCCCCATGAAGTGCATGTGGACTTGATACCACCTCAGCGGGAGGGAGAGCAACCCCACGCCGATGTAGGCGAAACTGCCTAATACGGCTAGGGCGCTCAGCTTCCTAGCTAGCTTGAGGTAGGATATGGCGTCTCGGCCACCGGCTACTTGGATCACCTATAGCGCTCACAGGAGCTTCAATGCCTCCTCTCCAAGTCTCTTACCTAGCTCCTTGGCCCTGCTGAGATCGCTCTCCTTGGGTTTACCCTTGAACGCCAGCTCGTCCACTACAGGTATGCCCAGAGCCTCCAGCTCCTTCTTGACGGCCCTAGTACCGCCTCCCCCCCACCCGAAGGACCCGAGCACCGCTGCTACTTTGTTCTTGGGCCTGTACTCCCTGAGGAGGTCCAAGTAAAAGGTGATGCCTAGGAAGGGGTGACCGTTATGCGTCGAGGTAGCTACGAGTATCGCGGCAGCCTCCAGCGTGTGGGCGAGCAGATCATCTGGGTCGGTCTCCGCGCTGTCCACCAAAGCTACCTCGAGGCCGATATCCCTCAACCCCTCAGCAGCAGCCTCGGCCGCCCTTGCCGTATTCTCGTACTGGCTTCCTACCACGACCAGAGCCTTCTTAAGCGGCTTCCAGGAGGTCCACCTCTCGTACGTGCTCAGCAGTCCCTCGATTTCCCTGTGGAGGGCTCCGTGGGATGGAGCTACTATCTTGGGATTCAGCTCTCTGACCTTAGCAACGGCCTTCGCAGCCATTGCGTAATAGGGCATAAGTATGGAGGCATAGTAATCCAGTAACTCGAAGGAGTCGGGAGCCTCATCGTAGAAGACCTTTTCACTGGCACCGTGAGAACCGAACAGGTCGCACGTGAACAGGATGGAGTCTTCCACTAGATAGGTGAGCATTGTATCGGGCCAGTGGACCATGGGGGACAGGACGAAGCGCAGGGTCTTGTTCCCCAAGCTGACCTCGTCCCCGTCCCTCACCTCTCTGGCCCTGTCCATGGGGAAGTCGGCTAGCGCCTCACCTATGCTGAGGGCTTGCTTAGTTCCCAAGAGAACCGCCTCCCCCGCCCTCCTCATGACCTCCGCCAGGGTGCCGGAGTGGTCCGGCTCGGTGTGCTGAGTGATCACGTACCTCAGATCCTCGATCCTGACCACGCTCTCGAGGGCCTCGAAGAACTCCTTGGAGAACCTGAAATCGGCTCCGTCTATGAGGGCATTTCCCTCACTTCCCTCTACCACATAGAAGTTGTATGATGTTCCGTTGGGGATGGGCCAGAAGTTCTCGAACCTTGGAAGCTTCGTGTTCAGGATCCTGACGAGGGTAACCCCCTCCGCTATCTCCCTCTTGAACCAGCTCATGGGACTCACGCGCCTTGAGGCGGGGAATTCATAAAAATGTTGGTAGCATAGGGGCCCGTATGTTCATAAAAGGCAAGCTTGGATCCGGTAAGTTCCTCGAGAGGCCCAATCGTTTCTTAGCAGTCTTGAACACGCTAGAGGGGAGGAGAAGATGCCATGTAAGGGATCCGGGGAGGCTCACCGAACTGTTCGTGAGGGGAGCCCCAGTTGTCTTCCTAGAGAGATCCAATCCGGGGAGAAAAACTGATTGCGAGGTTCTCCTAGTGTGGGACGGCAGGGTGTGGACGGTAGTCAATTCCGGCCTCCATTCGGAGCTAGCTACCGAGCTTCTAGCCTCGGGATTCTTGCCGGAGCTCCGGGGCTTCGTCTCGATTAGGAGTGAAGTGAAGTACGGTGACAGCAGGGTGGATTTCATGCTGGAATATCCGGATAGGGTCCTCTATCTCGAAGTAAAGGGGTGCACGCTAGTCAGGGACGGCACGGCCCTGTTCCCGGATGCCCCCACCGAGAGAGGGAGGAGGCATGTGCTGAACCTGATCCGGGCCGTCGATGAGGGACATAGCGCGGCCGTTCTCTTCCTCGTGATGAGGCCGGACGCCGAGCTCCTCATCCCAAACGCTAGGACCGATCCCAAGTTTGCTGAAGCCCTCAGAGAGGCCGAAAATAGGGGAGTGAGGATGTTCGCCGTTACATTCCGTTACCTCGCTAGGAGAATTGAGCCCCTCGCCCTCATACCCGTGATAACCTCTCCTCAGTAGGATCCTCCTCACTCCCCAGTAGACGAGGGCGAGGGAGAGGAGAGTCAGCGCGATGAAGGGATCAGAACAGGGATCGGCGGGTCCTGCCGGATCACACTTGAATAGGGGCCCACTTATCAGCTTGGGAGTGACCCAGGACAGAACCGGGACGGAGGCGGCCAGCTCCATCAGGGCCAGTCCTGGTCCCCCACCCATCATCGATACCATGAGGAGGGGTATGAGGGACCAGTAGGGCCTTCCACCGGCAATTAAAAGGAAGACCCCGGCGGAGATGACCGAAGCTTCTCTCTCGTCCCTCCAGATGAGGATGGGTACAAGAGCGGCAACGAGACCTGCTAAAAGGGAGTATTCACCGAGTAGGGGTCTCAACAATCCTCCGGTCACGTCAGAGGGCCAATGGATCGATCCCGGGATAAGCATGGGCGGGATCAGTCCAGCTATTACCCCGAGCGCATAGATACGCCCGTTCATCGAGATGACTAACGGGGCCGCGGTCAGGGTAAGCGGGTTCACGGCACCCGAGATCCCTAACAGGACCGACGAGGACAGGCGCCTTCTCCTTCTGGCCAACATCATCGAGTCCATGGCAAGAGCCACTGCCAGCATTGTCCAGTCGGATGAGGAGAGGAGCAGCACGGCTAGGAGAGGTGCGTAGGTGAGGCCCCCACTTCCCTCGTAGAGGTCTAAGAGGATTATCAGGGAGGAGAGCATTACAACTGTCCCGTAGGCTGCTCCCCTAATCCAGAGTTCGGATGAAGACTCGGTGAGGAACTGGGTAAGCACGTTGGAGAGGCCGATATCATCCAGCCCGAGGAGCGCAGCAGGGCTGGTGGGCATGAAGGCCATGTAGTAGAGGACGAGGGAGGAGAACGCAGCCGTGAGGATTCCAAGGGAGAGGGAGAGGCTCCTTGCATCCATGGTCAGGAGCGGTCTCAGGAAGGACAGCTCCTCAGGTAACTTCAGTCCCTCACCGAGCAGCGCCCTCGAGGTCCTCCTCCATCCCTCGCTGAGGTACCTGTTAACCTCGCCCTCCCAGAGGGAGAGGTAGGCCATGATCACCGAGAACGAGACGGCTACAGCTGAGGACAGCTGTATCGCGTAGAAGCTGTAAAGGGTCCTGTTGCCCTTCAAGAACACGGCAGTATAGCCTAATACGATGGAGCCGACGAACAAGATGGGTATGTACTCTCTCCTCCTCTCTAGAAGGGCCGGAAGCAGGATGAAGGAGAACGCGAACACGAACGCGTAGGACACAAGGTTCACTCTGGCTATGAGGTCTGGATTGTAATGAAGGGCCATCGGCGCAAGGTTAAAGAACCACCCCCACGGAGGGGAGGGAGTTGGACCGCTTCCCCTGCTCGTTGTGTGCCATGCCGCGGCATTAAGGTTCTCAATAATCCACCTATCCACTCCCAAGTAGGAGATTACTGGGATGGAAATGAGGATGTACGTTACGGCCGGCGCTAGAGCCTTGACCAAGGAGGGAAGGACCCTCTCCCTCCCGTATATCCTGATATAGAGGTAGACGGCTAGGACAACGAACAGCCCGCTGAATTTTACGGAGAACGCGAGCCATCCAGCGACGGAGGCCGCCAGTGGCCTATCGTACACCACGAACAGGAGGGCAAGGGTCGTGAAGAAGGCTAGGTGTATGTCTAGCATGGCCACCATGCTCATTGACACGAACATGGGATCGAGCACTAGGGCGAGGGATGCCACGACCCCCCAGAAGGGATTGAGCAACCTGCTTCCTATCAGGTAAACGAGGATAACCATGATGAAGCCTTCAATTAAACCTGGGAGCCTCCAGCTCATCGGCTCATCTCCGAACAAGATAATCGAGGCCATTATCAGGTACTTCCCTAGGGGAGGGTGCTCCAGATTCAGGTAGTCATGGATACCCTTCTTCGAAGGATACTCGAAGCCTGGTATCACCTTTATGGCTCCCCCACATCCCTCAAGCTTTGATAGGTTGGATTCCGGCACCCTCACCCAGAGAAGGGGGACCTTGTCCCCCGTCTCCGTGTAGTTGGCCCTCATCACGCTCCCGTCAAGCTCGGAGAGGCACCTCTCAACATCGCTCAGGTGCTCCTCCAAGAACTCGTTGGATGTGAAGACGAGAGTCGCGTAAGCGTAACCCTCCCTCACGTACTTTGCATTGACGCCAAACACCTCTTTCAATAAGTTCCTGGCCGAGGTGGCGTACCATACCTCGTCACTCACGTAGTAATCATCTCCTCTGTATTTTCCTGACGACATCTCCCAGTAGGCGTAGCTGATATAGGCTGTAGCCATGAGGAGACTCAATAGGAGGCCTATCAGGAAGGACCTTCTCATCTCACCACCACACCACGCTCTTGCTGAGGGCGTAGTTCACTAGGAACCCGACCAAGATACCCACGAACTGGGAAGCCAGAGATTCCACACCTAGGAACCTGTGAAGGGATACCGAGACGCCGTACTGGGTGATTATGCCGGCCAGGTTGGCCACATGGTACCTCAGAATGCTCTGAATGAACCCGCTCCTTCTCCTCCTCCTAAATGTCCAGATGTCGTTGAGGAGGAAGTTGCTCAGAAGGGATACCTCTATGGCGACGGCGGATGCGATCTCGTGTATCAGCTTGAGACCGTACCGCAGAATCCAGAGGACAGTCAGATTCACCACGGTACCGACTGCCCCCACTATGGCGAACCTGACTATAGGAGGGCTGAGCTCCAGTACATGCAACAGGTAACTCAGTATGACGCCGCCTCCAAGCTTTGAGGAACCTCTTCTCCTCAGGCCGAAGGTGTAGGGGACCTCACACACCTTGGAATAGTTCCCCTTCACCAGCACCTCCAAGAGGATCTTGAAGCCCTTGGGGTCCAGATACTCAACGATCTCCTCCACTACAGATCTCTTGAACATGAAGTAACCAGAAGAAGGGTCCCTGATACCCCTAACCCTGGGAAGGAGGATCCAAGCGAGCAGTATCGATCCCCTAGAGATTATCCTCCTTACCAGCCCCCACCCAGCCACGGACCCTCCCTCCACGTACCTAGAGGCTATGGCTATGTCGCAACCCTCCGTTACCTTCCTGTACAATTCAGGAAGCAGCTCAGGCGGATGTTGGAGGTCAGCATCCATAACAGCCACTACATCCCCCTCGGTCAGCTCCAATCCCTCCACCACGGCAGAGGATAGTCCCATCTTCCCCGGCCTCACCTTGACCTTGATGGGGTACTTGGAGGAGAGCTCTCTAGCCAGGTCAGCCGTTCCGTCAGGCGAGTTATCGTCCACTATCACTATCTCATAATCCACACCGGCCAATGCCCTATCTATTCGACTCACCAGCTCCTCTAGGTTCTCTCTCTCGTTGTAGGTGGGAATGATTATGCTTATCAAGGCCGGTGCCTCCTCTGGGATCGGATAGGCCCGCGTAAAAAATTTCCCCGTCAGGAGAGGTTCCAGTACTTGGAGAGTACGCTCTTTGCATCGTCTATGGACAGCTTGGCCCTTCGAATAACGTAATCGTCCTCTTTCGGAGCCCTGCCTTCAATCTCCTCCGGGTCGAAGCCCATGTCTAGGGATGCGAATCCTCTAACTATCCCCAGCCACCCCCAGTTCCTCACATGCTCGTTGTAACCGCTTATGAGGAGTTCCACCCTGTGATCGGCTGGAAGTGAGGATGCCCACCTCCCCAACTTCCAGAGCCCCCTCAAATCCAATCCCAACTGTGTGAGGGGATCCAGAAAGTGAGGATCGCTTCCTCCGTGAGCTATGAGCAGCTTAGGCGCGAAGGACTCCACAATGGGCCTTACCAGCTCCTCGAAAGCCATCTCATAGGAGGAGGGTCCCGCTCCGGGAGGCAGGGGGATGTTAACCGTGTACCCTTCCCCCCTCCCCCTCCCCACCTGTCTCGCGAAACCCACGCCCGGATAGATAGTGGTCGGATCTTGGTGAATGCTCACGTAAAGGACCGTGTCGTCATCGTAGAATATATCCATGGTGCCATTCCCGTGATGGGCGTCGTGGTCGAATATCGCCGCGGACTCAATACCGTTCCTAAGGGCCCATCTGGTCGCGATCGCGATGTCGTTCAGCAGGCAGAAGCCTCCCCCATAATTGACACCGGCGTGGTGGGCGCCTCCGAATCCCGCAGCACCTCTCTCCTTTAAAGCGAGCCTGACAGCTGACATGGAGGAGTAGACCATGCTGAGCGCAGCTTCCCACATCCCCTTGAATGCCGGCGTATCTAGGGAGACCATACCGTGCCCGGTCTGACTCCTGACCCTGAGGAAGTTCAAGTACTCTCCGTCGTGAACTGCCTTCAAGTCCTCGATGGTCGGTGGTTCGCCGACGTACCCCACAAGCTCGAAAGGCTCACCCCTCTCCTCGAGAAATCTGATGAAGGAGGGAAACCTGTCTCCTCTGAATGGATGACCCGGACCGAAGTCGTATGAGGATATGGAATCATCGTAGACGAACTTCATCTGGGGATGGGCTTGGGCGAATCCCTTAACCTTAACTTACCTACCAACCCCCATGCGGCGCGGAAGTAATATAAAGCATTGCCACACTTACCCTGGATGAAGGTAGCCAGCTGGAAGGAAATAGCGAAAGCTATGGACAGGGTAAATGTGGTGCTGGAGGTCGTCGACTCTAGGGACCCTTGGACGACTAGAAGCCGCAAACTCGAGGAGATGGCTAAGAGAAGGGGAAGGAAGATCCTCGTGGCGATAAACAAGTCAGATCTGGTTCCTAGGGAGATACTAGACCAGTGGGTGGGGATATTCGAGGAGGATGGCTTGAAAGCGACCTACTTGAGCGCGAGGGAGAGACTGGGCACCATGAGGCTGAGGAGGTTCATCAAGAGGGAAGCCCCCGAGCTGCCAGCCAAGGTACTCATAGCAGGCTTCCCGAAGGTGGGAAAGAGCTCGATAATAAATGTCCTCAAGGGGAGGAGCTCCGCCTCAACCAGCCCTGTGCCCGGCAATCCCGGGTACACGCGCCACTTCCAGCTCTACAGGATAGACAGGAACCTGTACATACTGGATTCCCCGGGAATCCTTCCGGTAGAGGGTGGTCCGCTCGAAATGGCCATAAGAGGCTATCCCCCTGAGGAACTGAAGAACCCCGTGGAGGTCGCCGTGTCCCTCTTGGAGAGGGCCCTCAGATCCAATCCCGGGATCGTGAAGAGGATCTATGGCATCGAGGGGACGGATCCCATCGAGATACTGGAGAGGTTGGCGGAGAAGAGAGGCTGGAGGTTCAAAGACGGGGAACCCAACGTGGAAGAGGCAGCTAGGCAGGTGATCAGAGATTACCATAGGTACAAGCTCATCTTTTATGTCACTCCCAAGGATCTAGGGCTCATCTAAGCCTGTAAAAGGGGTTCCATATCAGATAGGCCCTCTCCCATTCGATCTTTCCCAAGATCCCCAGGGCTTCCCTGAGATCCTCACCCATCAGGTAGAGATGGGTCTCATCGGCTCTCCTGTCCGAGCAGCCGAACCCCCTGACGATCGGGACTCCCACCCCCCTGAGGATCCTAGATAAGGACCCCTCTTCAGCGTCAGGAAATGCCAAGGCGCATGGCACGTCCATGACCTCTGTCAGGTAGTCCACGTGCCACCTCAAGGTCTTCCCCTTCCTGAAATGCCTCCTTATCCTAGCTCCCAGGCCACCGGGTCCCGCTGCTGAGCCGACATACGCGAGAACACCAACCGGGAACTCGAAGGTTCCCAACCTTCCCACTTCAAGGATGGTGCCGGGAGATATTAACAGGAGGATATAAGCTCCCTTAACTCCCCTCAGCGGATCAGGTCCATCAAGCTCCTCAAAACGTACTTGGGTCGAGGTACCACCCCCTCATACTCCTTCACCACTCCGGTGAGGACCAAAGCGGAGTCTATTCCCGCCCTCAAGGCCCCCAGAATGTCCGTCTCCGGTCTGTCCCCGATCACTAAAGGATGGGACGCTCCTACGCTTCGGGAGGCGAGGAGGAACATGAGGGGATTCGGTTTACCCACTACAAGATCCGGTCTTCTACCACAAGCGCCGGAAATTGCTGAAACCATGGAACCAGCTCCGGGAATCGGTCCATCTGACGTGGGAAGGGTGCGATCCTCGTTAGTGGCTAGAAAGAGCCTCCCTCTCAATATGTTCCTCAGGGCCCTCGTCAGCTTCCGGTAATTGAAGGATCTGTCCATTCCCACGCACACGTCACCCTCATCCGAGATGTCCACGCCTCTCTCCCTTAACTCCCCCCTGAGGCCCTCCTCACCGACCACGTAACACCTCCTCACCCCTATCGAGGGGGCTATGTCGGCAAGCGTGCTAGCGCTCGTTATCACATGCTCCTCCCCAACCCATCCCAAGCCTGCATCCCTCAGAAGGGAGGCTATTACGCGTCTGTGGCGGGTGGAGTTGTTAGTTACGAACCTGATTTCGATCATAGATGAGAGCTCGTTGAGGGCCTCCACGGCGCCTCTTATTGGCTC
The DNA here is from genome assembly GCA_030130125.1 of Thermoproteota archaeon. Classification (NCBI taxonomy): domain Archaea; kingdom Thermoproteati; phylum Thermoproteota; species Thermoproteota archaeon. Next base: position 36,143 of record JARZZM010000014.1, on the reverse strand, counting down.
TCCATCAAGCCAGACGACGCCGTCTATATCCACGAGCAGCAGATCATATCTGCCGACGTCTGGTCCTCGCCCTGACATCGAGAACACCCAGCTTCCCTAGGCACCTGTCGCAGGGTCTCCAGTCCTTCCTGTCAACGTCCCACACAGAGAGGCTGAAGTTCATGACGCAGCCCGGAGTGGGACAGTGGTTTAAGCCTAGGAGGTGACCTAGCTCATGGGAGGCCTCCTTAAGAGTTCTCAGGAGGAAAAGGGCCCTGTTCTCCCTCTCACCGTAGAATTCTGGCTTGAGTCTGGAGAGGTAGACGGACCCGAACCTCCCTCCAAGCTCAGCCTGACCAAAGATGAAGTTGGTCCCTTTGGTGTATGCATCTTCATCCACCACGGCAAGTACTTTCTCATCGGATGCCCATCTGTCGATCTGCCACAGGTACTCTAGGAACTTCTCGCTCCTCAGCTGTTGAGTGTTGTGGTCGTACAACGTTGGAGGAATCTTAATCTCAGTATAATCGATTTCCACATCAATTGGATAAGCCTGAGGCAGCTTCTCGGCGAGGAATTCTAGTATCCAATGGTATATGAAGCCAGCTGGAACGATCACAAGCTTCCCTAGCAGCATGCTTTACCTCCGCTACAGCGCCGCCAGACTATATAACTAGAGCATCTCCTGAACCACCTTCAGGAAGTATGGATCGCTCTCATGAATGACCCTCCTGACCTTTATCCTCCTCCCCTTCAAGGTTATCTCGTAATCGACCATGGCGTAGATTCCCCGAGGTGAGATCCAGCTCCCCTTGTGATACGACATGGGGGCCTTGATCTCCACGTGGTAGCCCTCCTCCGAATAGAACTGCTCTGGCCACCTCTGTTCGTCCCTTATGTGAACCAGCCTCAACCCGGGTTCCCATCTAATGTCGTTAACTCTCTTCACCTCTCTGACCTTGAACATCCACCCGACCCGATGATCGTCCACCTAAAACTCTTAAAATGGGGTGCTGATGCCTGTTATTTCCCCTTATTACCTCAATAATAGAGGTCATAGCTGACGGTGTAGGAGGGCCTGAACCTCCTGCCCAGACCCCACATCAACCCCACGACGAAGCCGCCAGCGTGGGCCAACACATCCACATTGGCTGAGAAACCACCGAAGATCACGAAGAGCGCTATGAATATGGTGGAGGAACTCAGCTTCCCAGTCACCCTGTACTCCATGGCCACCATGTACCCCAAGAGGCCCATTATAGCCCCTGAAGCTCCCACTCCCACCGTTCGGGGATCGAGGAAAGCTGACAGGAGGTTCCCAACCACGCCCGAGATGAAGTACATGAGGAGGTACTTGACCCTGCCTAGGGATAGCTCAACCACCTTACCTAATATGTAAAGGGCGTACATGTTCAGCCCCAGGTGTAGGATGTTGGCATGGAGGAACATCGATGTGATCAATGTGTAGTACCTACCATGCATCAAGTAGAGGCCCGAACTGCCGAAGTATAGGAGCATGTACCTGTTCGCCTCGAGGAGTGCAGGGGATGTCATTGCGTAGAGCCCGAGATTGATCGAGATCAGGGCCGAGGTAACCTCAGGAATGCTGGAATACATTTTAAAGAGGATGAACGAGAAGAGGGTGACGCCAATGCCCAGCAGGATCTCAGTCAAGAGTTCCATCATCTTTTCGATCACCGTAGCATGTACTTCAGTGCCTCGGCGAGGGCCGACGCAGCTGATCCTATATTCACGGAAGCTAATTTAAGAATTTTAGGTAAACGACTGATTCTGATTGGTGCTGACTGCCTGTCCACGTGGAAGTCCCCTTCCACGAGGCCCTCCTCACGAATTAAGGTGAAGATGGTGTCAATCTGTCGGTCATTCAGGGATTCCAGATACCTCCTTACTGCCCATCCTAGGGAGATCTCACGCCTGTTGTGCCCCCACCACCTTGACTCGTAGCATCTCAGGGCCCTCTCCAAGTCGTCCAAGTCCTCGAGGCAGCTGGCTAGATTCTTGGCTCCCCTAACCGCTAGGAGGACCCCTCCCCTACTAACAGGCTTTATTTGGCCAGCCGCATCTCCCACCAGCGCCACATTATCCATCCAGAACCTCTTTCTCGGACCTACCGGGATCACCCCTCCCTCGTACCCGATCGCCGGATCTCCCGATGTCTCTTGGATCCATGTGAGCAGCGGGTCATCGATCCTTCCCAGCGCCCCCACCTTCCTCCCTCCCTTCCAGGGCTGGATCCAGCTGAACCTGCTACCCTTCCTCACTCTCACTTGGTAGCCATCCATCTTCCCGCCCTCCACGATCTTGTGAACCCCAATCTCGATTCTCATGGGTGGGAAGCCGAGCTCGTCAGCCACAGAGGAGAGGGCCCCATCCGCCCCCACCAGCAGGTCGTACTCGACGATCATATCGTCCACGAGAGCCTCGTTCTTCGATCTTAATCCCTTGAATCCTGTCGAGAGGAACCCTCTAGCTCCCTCTGAGAGCGCCGCCTCCCAGGTCTCCCTGTCCATCTGGGTCCTGTCGACGAGCGTGGCTAGGTGCCTCCGTACCTCTATCTCATTACCTCCGGGGGATGCGAAGGTCGCCCAGTTTACCTCTCCGATGACCCATTCCTCGGAGAAGAGTATAAGCTCGCTTAAGGCGTCGGGACCCAGTATACCGGAGCAGTGGTGCGGATGCCCTATGACTCTCCTCCTCTCAACTATGATAACGGAGAAGCCCTTCCTCGACAACAGATAGGCGAGTGTGGAGCCCGAGATACCTCCTCCAACTATGAGCACTTCGGTACGCATCAGGAGACCTCTGGAAGCTCTATTCTCCCCTCAGAGATCAGCTTTCCCCTGATTATGATGGCCGGGATTTTCCTTATACCTAATTCCAGTATGTAGCTCTGCCCTTCCGGCTCCAAGGTGGAGACCTCTCTGATCTTCAAGCCCCTGCGATGGGCCCACTCCTTCAGTCGGCGGGCAGCATCCAAGGAGGGTTCGCATATAGGCGATACTAGAACGATTATTTCTCCTTCTTCCTCCGCTCCACCAACCTCTTCCTCCAATTCCTATCCCTCAGGATGTACTTGTAGGGCTTGCCGTTGCTGACCCTCTCCACGAGCCCCTCCTCCTCCAAGTCCTTTATGTACCTCCTCACCGTCACTTCGGCCAGTCCGAGCTCCGAAGCTATGGCTATGATCCTCATGGGTTCAGTTGCCTTCTCGAGGACCTCAAGCACCCTGTACCTCCCCGTAACCTTAGGCATCACTGCGTTCTTGAGCGATTCGATCTCCTCTCTGCAGAGATCCTTCTCCGCCTTAGCCAGTGCCAGCTGGTACATGAGGGTAGCGAACAGGTCCAATGTCCTCTCGGCAACTCCGTTACCAGCGGAGGGACCTAGTGCCTTGGGGGCCCACCTGAGATAATCGTTCAGTACCTTACTCATCGCATCTATCAGTGAGGAGAACATGGCCTCCATGGAGTCCTTGGCGGCCTGCGTGAGCAGCCTCACCTCAGCCTCGTCCAACTCCCTGATGTCCCCGGCCTTGATGAGAAATTCGACGTCCTGCTGGAACTGATTAGCGAATCTATCCCTATTCATCCTGAAATGATCGGTCAACTTGTCAGTGAGGAGGCTGGGAATGTGATTCACCGCCTCCAAGCTCTTCTTAAAGGATGAGATGAGTTCGTAGAGGGGACCCTCATTTAGGGGGAACGTTTTGTTTAGTCGGTCCAAGTGATCGATGACTCTGGTTCTCATTTCCGGCGAGAGACTGTTTAGAAGATCTTTGATGTCGTCTCGTAAATTCCCAGCCAATTTGGAATCCCCTCTAACGGTACTGGGGGTTGAACTAAAAACCTAATTTTCAAACTTCACTCTACATTTAAAGGTCTCACTAAAAAATCCACACGCACCTTGTACACCCTAGGAGCATAGCTGGAGACAATGCGGTGACCTATGGAGATGGCCTCTAAACCTATGGAAGCAGCCTCCTTCCTGAACATCTCCTCGGCCTCCGAGAGGGCCTCATCTCCCCCCCAGTAATAGAAGTGGATGACTCCCCTCCATCCCCTAAGCGCTCGGAGGGCGTGACTAATGAAGGCGTAAGCTCCCTTAGGCAGGGGCATGATCACCCTGTCGAATCTGCCGTACATGGCGGGCGTGACGTAAGCCACGTCCCCCTCAACGGGGAAGACGAGGTGCCCCACCCTGTTGAGGATCACATTCTCTTGGAAGTACCTGACAGCTATCGGGTTCAGCTCGATCCCGACCACTTGGGCCCTCCTGCGCTTGGCAATGGCGATCGCGTAGGGGCCGGCTCCCGCGAACATGACTAGTACCAGCTCTCCGTCCCTCACGCTTTCCGCCACCAGCTGCCTCTCGGTCGATTCCCTAGGGGAGAAGTAGACTCTACGGGGATCGAGCTTTATCCTGTATCCGTGTTCCTTGTGGATGACCTCCGTCTCCTCACTGCCGGCTAAGAGCTTCAGGGGCCTCACCCTGAACTCACCCTCTCTAGCCCCTGCCTTCAATAGAACGGACTTGACGTGTGGATGGCGACTCATCACCTCCCTAGTCGCCTCCTCCGGATCCATGCCCTCGGGTACCTCTACGATAGCCACAGCTCCCGTCTCCCTGGAGCCTATGAGATCATAAGGTACCCTAGGCCCCTTTCTCTTACCCAAGACCGTACACCCTCATGGCGTTTCCGGTGGTTATCTCTGCCAAATCCTCGACATCGATCCCCTTCATTTCGGCCACGAACTCTGCTGATATCCTGATGTTCGCGGGTTCGTTCCTCTCCTTGGGGTTGGGAGCTAGCACGGGCGAGTCAGACTCAAGCATCATGTGATCCACTGGAGTGGCCTTAGCCACCCTTTGAACGTTGTTGGACCTCATCACGTTAGTGGGGATACTGACCATCCATCCCCTCTCCACTGCAAACCTGACATCCTCCGGGGTTCCTCCAAACGCGTGTAGGACGACCCTCTCAGCTCCTTCCTCGTCTAACACTCTTAGAACGGGTCTTTGAGCCCACAGGCTGTGAATTACCAATGGTTTGTCCAGCTCTCTGGCGAGCCTTATGAAGAGCCTAAATACCTCCTTCTGCTTCTCCTTCGGGGGACCACCCGACCTTAGAATCCTGTAATCCAGCCCCACCTCTCCTACCGCGACTATCTCATCGACGTGAGTCCTTATCAGATCCATGGTGGCCTCCACCTCCTCCTCGTCCCCGTACTCAGAGACATCTAATCCGATGGACACCCTCACCAGCCGATGGCTCCTGAACAACCTCAGAGCCTTCTCCGCGTCTTCTGGATATATGGGAGAGGTCACTATGCCCACTAGTCCCGCTTCCCTCGCCCTCTCAATCACCTCATCCCTATCCCCGTCGAAGGCCTCCTCCTCAAGGTGACAGTGGGCATCGAAGAGCCTCATCACACTACCTCCCTCTCGAGCCTCTCCTTCAGCCTGCAGAAAGCGCAAACCCTGCCCGATGTCGGGTAACCGCACCTCTCACATAGATTAATTTTGCGTGGTGGAGGTTCAGCCATCTTCGCAAGCTCCCTCAAACTGCTCACGAAATTGACTAAGGATGGAGGCCACTTCCTCCTGACCTGATTAAGCAGGGGTTTGATTTCAGCCTGCTTATCCCTTCCCTCGTAAGGGCACTTGGTAACGCAGGTTGGGAGGCCCTTCATCTTCACGTAGTTCAAGGCATCTGAGTCGCTGACCCAGAAGAGGGGCTTCACCTTTCCGGCCATCTTGTACTCGGGCATCGGCTTGGTGACGGAATCGTACTGGTAGAAGAGGTAATCAAGGGAATGAGTGATGAGGTTGTTGAACCCAAAGTAGGCTATGTCATCCAAGTTATGGCCCGTAGCGACGTAATCATACCCCCTCTCCACAGCGTATCTATTCAACAGGTACCTGTTGACCACCCCGCAGACGAAACAGGCGGCCCAGGGGTCGGGAGGGATCCTTATCCCCCACTCCCTCACATCTATCACGATCCCCTCCACCCCCAGCTCCTCGGTCAAGGATTTGAAGACCTCGAGGCAATCGGGGGCTAGGCCAGTGTACACTATCGCGGCCCCTAACCTGAGCCGATACTTGGGTGCAATTAAACTGGATGCATGCAGGGCCGCCACGGAATCCTTCCCGCCCGACACCCCGAACAGGAGGGAACTACCTTTCCTGACCCTCCTCAACACGCGGTCAACTCTTTTCAGGAAATACCTCTCGAAGTGCTCCTCGCAAACCCAATCACCTAAATTCTCCACGAATATGGTACCTTCACGCTGGCAGTAATGGCATTTCATCGCTAACACCGGACAAACTATTTATATAACTTCCTCGATTTAAAGGGAGGAGGATCTGGGGGGCCGTGGCCCAGCCTGGCTCTCCCCCCATGATTGGGGGAACGCCCTGGAAAGGTAGGGCGGCGGGCTCCAGTCATTGGAGCACTGAGGGGGAGACCCGTAGGACGTGGGTTCAAGTCCCACCGGCCCCACCACCTCCGTTCTATAGGGGGCGTGGTCCCGACGAACATTGCGGCTGTTAGATCCTTGGACAGGGATGTGAGGGATGCGGTCAAACACACCTTGAATTCACTGGGACTGTTCTGGGAGGAGGTGGATGAACCAGATCCCTTGAAGCACTCCGTGGCCATATTCCCCGAGGCAACCGAATTCGTCCCCGTAACCATCCCCTCTATATTCGTGGGCGAGACGGCCCTCTCCTACTACGGGGGAGATAAGACTGAGGTGAAGAAATCCCCACCTGAGCCTGCAGGCTTCATGGTAGTGGATAGGATAAAGATACCCTACTTTGGAGCCAAGTATGATCTAGAAGGCGAGAGACTGCTCAGGCAGGCCCCCCTCTACTCCAAGGATTCGCACCTTCTCTTGGGATACGACCTCTTCAGGAACGTGAGCTACTTCCTAAAGGGGGCCGAGTCCTCCTTGGGCATGAAGAGGATAAGGACCAGCGACAGGCGCTTCAACCCCAAGGTCTTGGAGGACCTCAGAGGGGTCCCCGTATCCACCCCTGTAGTTGATCTGCATGCTAAGTTCCTCCTCTTCTCTATTCTACTCCTCCACAAAAGGGAGAAGCTCCCTCTCATAATGAAGCAGATCCCCCCTTCTGGCTACAAGGGAGGAATGTCCGTCTCCATTCCTATATACAGGACGGGGCGTTCCGGCCTGAGGTTCGACCTGAGAAAGTTGCTTCGAAGAACGGAATCCTGGATAGAGAGGTTGATTAAAGGAACTGAGGACCTCACGTTCTTCGTGGGGAGGGGAGAAGACTACACTCCGAATAAGATCAGGGACCTGCTCATATCAATGGAGGAGGGCGGTCATGAGGTGGGCCTCCTAGCCTCAGTCAGGGCCTCCATAGATCACATGTCGATGGCCGAGGAGTACGAGGAGGTAGCCGCCCTCATAAAGAGGGGAGGCATAGGGATCAGGTTCAAGGGTATAGCCTCCACCCTGATGGATGCTTGGAGGTCGGCGGTATACGTCGAGGCGGGATACGTACTGGCTGGCGAGATCGCTGGAGAATTCGGGTTCCCGGTCGGCATCGGATGTCCGTTCAGGCCTAACGGCCTCGTCTGGAACATCCCACTGGTGGGAAGGGTCTCTGATAGAGGATCAGCTTCGAGAGCAGCGGAGTTCGTGGCCAATTGGGGGTGCATGGTGGCGGTTGACGCGATGGACGAGCTATCCACCCTCTCGCTCCTCAGGAACGCTCATGAGAGAGGGATATGGGTCGCCCCGCCCAGCATTCTAGTTGAGAGGTTCAGGGCGGTGAGCGATGTGAAGGGCACCTTCAGGTACGACAGGAAGTACTTGGAGGGTAAGATAATGCCCTACAGTGAAGTGAAGGACCTTCAACTCAGGGTGATAAATCCCGAGGGCAAGGACTCCATCATGAGGGTCGATCTGGAGGCCGGGAAATCGCACGAGATCAGGATCCCCGTATAGTCTCCTTGGAAATCCTGTGGGCTAGTATGAGGGGTAGAGGCTGCTTTCCTTCCCTCCAGAACTTCTTGGATATCTCTATGCTGCTCTCCAAGTCCATCAGGTGACCGGGAGAGACGAAACCCCTCCTCACAACAGCACCGACCTCCCTGCCTCGGAGGACGACGCGGTCCCCCTCCAATCTCCCCACCAGCTTAGACTTCGCAACTCCTATGGAGGGTTTCCCCAGCAGCAACCCCAAATGTGAGGCCTCCCCTAGCATCCTCGGATGGGAGAGGCCGTGCCCATCCACAAATATCACATCGAAATCGCACTTGAGGGCGGAGGGGAGCATGCCCCTCAACTCCCTGAATGCCAAGTAGGTCGGCACATAAGGTATCTGGGGGACGAACCTCTCGTAAGCCACCTCGACGATCTCCAATCTGGAATCGACCGAGACGCAGGCCGCGACAGCCTCCTCGTCCCCATAACTGACGTCGACACCGGCAGCCACTTCCACCCCTTTCAGGGACCTTAAATCCAGCTTAGAGGAGAGCATTAACTGAGCCTCCGCCATCAACCGGAAGATGGGCCAGGCCCTAACATCGTGGAAGAACTTCCTCCCCCTGAGATGTTCAAGTCCTCCTTCCTCTCTAATTCTCTTTAAGGCTCCCGGAAGTGGTTTACCGTCTGAGGACACAGCCCTCCACCAAGGAACATGAGGTGCGAGGTTAGATAGCCTTAGGCACTCGTTTCTCACAGCGAGAGCGGCCCTGACATCCCCCAGGGCGGAGGCTATGTCACCGAATGATGAAACCCTGCCCGGGGGAATGCTCTGCAAGGCCTCAGCAAGTATCTCTTGGAAGCGCGTCAGTCGGATATCTCACCACCGTTTTAAATAACGAACCCAAAGTTAAAGGGATGACCACAGATCCGCTCGGCTCCATGAAATTAGCTCTAGCTGATGAAGTGAATAAGGCCCTCTCAGAGATAGGAGTGAAGGGGTCCTTCTCCCCCCTCCAAGTAGCTCGATCCCCCAAGGACGCGGATGTCTACGGACTACCGGTCGGATTCAAGATAGCTAGATACCTGAGGAGGAAGCCGGACGAAGCGGCGCTTTTAGTGGCTGGGAGGATAGATGCTTCCAGCATACCGTATACGGAGGAAGTGAGGGTTGAAAATGGATACCTCAACGTGAGGGTTTCTCGTGAGACCCTCTTCAAGGACGTCCTCTCCTTGGCGTCTAGGGAGGAGCTGGGCAGGGGGGAGAGGAAGGGAGAGAAGCTAATGGTGGAGCACACCAGCGTCAACCCAGTACATCCCCTCCACGTAGGAAGCGGGAGGAACGCTATAATAGGCGACTCCTTCGCTAGGATACTGGACTTCCTAGGCTGGGATGTTAGGAGGCACTACTTGGTGAACGACTGCAACCTGCAGGTTGCGATACTAGCAGCTGGCAGGTCCAAGACGAGGCACCTCAAGCCGAAGGGGAAGCTGGATCACTGGTTCGGTCTGGTATACGCCATGGCTAACGCGGTGCTGGAGATAGACAGGATCAAGAGGGGTGAATCTGAGGAGGGGGATCTGAAGGAGTGGGAGGAGACCATAGAGAGGGTTAGAGCCCAAGATCCCGAGATAGCCAAAGGACTGACCGAGCTTGACGACCGCTACGTCATGGATCTCCTAAAGAGGTACCAGTCCGGAGACCCGGATGCGAGGGAGGTCTTCAGGGAGGTAGCAGAATCGGTCCTAAGAGGTTTCCTCCAGACCTTGGGCAGGATGGGCATAACCTACGATCAGTTCGACTGGGAGAGCGAGCTCATATGGAAGAGCTGGGTGAGGAAATCCCTAGAGAAGCTTGAATCCTCCGGTTATCTGGGTAGGGACGGTGAAGCGATATACATCGATCTTGAGAGGGCGATCAGGGAGAGGGAGGATGTCAGGAGGATATTCGGACTGACGGAGGACGAGGTGAGGAGATTAGAGGAGGAGGGCAGGCTGGAGGAGGTAGTACCTCCGAGGTTCTACCTCACCAGATCGGACGGTACTTGGCTGTACACGGGGACTGATGTGGCTTACTCCCTCTTCAAGGTGGAGGCTACCGACGTCAGAAGGTGCTACAACGTGATCGCCACCGAGCAGACTTTGGAGCAGAAGGAGGTGAGGGCGAGCCTCGCCCTGATGGGCTATGATCCGGACTTCCTCGTACACTTCGCTTACGAGATGGTCAACCTTATAGGGGTGAGGATGTCTGGGAGGAAGGCCCTCTACATAACGTTAGACGATCTCTTGGACGAGGCAAAAGGCAAGGTTATGAAGATACTTCAGGAGAGGGGAATGGACAGGGATCCAGGGATAGAGGAGATAGCCGAGAGGGTAGCTGTAGGTGCCCTGAAGTATGCCCTGATCAATGTCTCCCCCACCAAGGTAGTCCAGTTTAGGTGGGAGAGGGTCCTCGACTTCGAGACGAACAGTGGACCTTTCGTCCAGTACTCCTACACTAGGGCCCATAACATCTTGAAAAAGGCAGGAGAGATCCCTGAATCCTTCGATCCATCCGAATTGTCGTCCGATCTGGAGGTGTCCCTAGTTTACATGTTGGCAGAGTTTCCGGAGAAGGTGAGGAGTGCTTACCAGCTTCTAAGACCGGATCTGATCTCCCAATACGCTAATGAGCTGGCCTCGACCTTCAATAAGTTCTACGAGACCCATCCGGTTATCAACGCTCCTGAGGGAGCAAGGGAAGCTAGGATGTGGCTCGTTATGGGGGTGAGAGGGGTCCTAGGAAAGGCGCTAGACCTCATCGGCGTGCCGAGGCTGGAGAGGATGTAAAACATCCTCACCTTCCAATTTTCTTCTTGGACTTGGCGTAATCGCACATGTCCCTGAGGGGACACTCTTCGCACTTCGGGTTCTTAGGACGGCAGTAAACCCTTCCCAACTTTATCAGGAGGAGGTGCGCCTTCAAGTAGTCTTCTGGGTCGAACAACCTCATTAACGATCCTCTTATCTCCTCGTAGTCGTCGCTACTTGCTAGACCAAGTCTGACTGCCACCCTAGTGATGTGCCTGTCCACCGCTATGGTGGGTCTCCTCCCCATTAAGCTCAACAGCACGTCAGCAGTCTTGGGTCCAACTCCAGGCAGGCTGATCAATTCCCTCCTGGCCTCCTCGAGGTCCTTCTCTAGTATTCTCTCTAGCCTGCCGCCGCTCAGGAGGGAGGCAACCCTCTTGATGACCCTCGCTTTCTGTCTATAAAGGCCCGCCGGTCTCAGGGCCTCCTCCAGCTCCCTCAAACTGAGCTTCTCTATCCTTCCGGGAACTATCCTGCCCAGAATATTCTTCAATCTCTTCATAGCCTTTGCGGTATTCTTATCGTTGGTGTTCTGGGAGACTATGGTGGTTACCAGCACCTCAAATGGGTTCTTGGATTTGCTGGCCATGAGGGAGACGAACTCCTCCTCCTTGAAGTCCAAGGCCCCCTCTAGCCTCCTCAGGATTGCCTTCCCATCCACTCCCTCGATCAACCCAACTCCTCCTTCAGCTTGGAAGCGAACCTCTCCTCATTCACTATGAAGCGGTGATGCTCTCCCTCACCTATGAGCTTCTCCTTCCAGTAGGCCTCGACCCTGAAGACAAGCTTCCTTCCATCCATGTCCACAAGGGTCGCCTTCACCCTGACCTCTCCGCCGATTGGAGCAGGGGCTCTGTGAAAAACGCACACATACGTACCCACGGTGGTGTAACCCTCTTCTAGGTAGGGCTCCACGGTTCTGTGGCACGAGATCTCCATAAGGGCTATCATGCTGGGAGTGGAGAGGACCCCAACCCCCAAATGGCTCGCGGCCATATTCTCATCAACTAGATAGGTGAACTCACCGGTCAGGCCAGGCCTCACACCTGACATCGCTTCACCTCCTCACGAGCGGAACCATCATTATAAGGGTGGACACTAAGAGGATGAACAGGGTGGAAGGGAGCCCGAATATGGGTGTAGTCAGAGACTTCCTCGCGCCGTGCACCAATGCCCAGTACAGGCCTATCAGGAACCCGGAGGCGAGAGATGCTGCCGCGGCGTAGCCCATTACCCTACTCCTCCTACCGTAGAACCATCCGATCAAGGTAACTGGGGCTAGGGGGAGTAGCAGCGCCGATGCAAGCACAGATAGATCCACTATGAAACCGATCTTCAGGTAAGCCACGTAACTCAGGACGAGCAGTAGGATGAGGATGGAGATCCTACCCAAGTTTATCGCCGCTCTGTCCTTCCCTCCCAAGTAGCGCTGGTACACGTCCCTAGAGGCGGTGGAGGAGAGAGCTAAGACTATCGCGTCCATGGTGGTCATCGCAGCCGCCACGATGGAGGTGAAGACGAAGACGGCAAGGGGAAGGGGAGCGTAGCTGAGCAGCGAGGGGGTGACCTGATCGCCCACCTTGATGACGGGGAGGCGTCCGATCTCGGTCAGGGCCCTGCTCGCGAGTCCTATTACCGTCACTATGACCGTGTAGGAAAGGCCGAACAGGGTGAAGAGGGTTATGAGCCTCCTAAGGGCCTTCTCGTCCTTGGGCGTGTACAGCTTCTGGACCACTTGGGGGTTGGTCACCGCGAAGAAGGCCCAAGGAATCGAGTAGGACACGAAGACTAGGGGAGACCACTTCATACCTAGGAGGCCCTTCTCAGCCATTTTGGCTGTGCCGCTCGCTATATCCGATCCACCCCACAGGAAGAGCCATACCACGAATCCGATGGCGGCCAGTATCATCCACAGGCCTTGGTACAGGTCGGTAGAGGCGAGGCTCCACATCCCAGATAGTCCTGTCCATATCAGGGCTGCAACCACTCCCAGCAGGATGCCGAGCCAATAGAGGCCGGGAGCCATCCCCTCAACCATTCTACCGACGGCTATGAGCTGTGCCGAGGCGTAGGGTATCAGGGCTATGAGGTACATGGCAGCCACGATGAGAGATAGCGGCTTCAGGCCATAAAGGTCTGATATCATCTCAGCTGGACTCACCCAGTTCCTCTCCCTTGCCAACTTCCAGACCTTGGGTGCGACGTAGCTCAGGAGGAATATGGTGGATAGGAGGTAGGTTATCTCGAACCCGAAAGCTCCCACACCGGTCGCGTACGTGAGCCCGACCAGCCCGACCATCATGAAAGCGGAGTAGGTAGTCGCTGCGTAGGATATAGCAGCTAGTATGCCGCCCAGCCTGTGGCCCGCCACGTAGTAATCGCTCGTAGTCTTTATTCCCACTCTCCTAGATAGGAGGGCTATAATCGTCCCCATCAGCAGGTAGAGGGTGAGGGTGATCACCGCTGCGGCTAGCTCCTCCACGAGGCATCCCCCCTGAGGTAGATCAGGGTGACGGTGAAGTGAACCAGCGTGAGAACCAGCCAGAACGCGTATAGCGAGAGGTCCCTACACTCCCTGAGAGCGAGGTGAGGCACCGTGTAGGATAGGGTTAAGACGAGCAGGCTCCACACCAGATAGGCCCTGTCTCTCATACCAACTCCCTCAGGTAGTCGTAAAACCTAAGCAAACCCTCCCTACCCACCGGTTCATAGTCGACGTTCTCTATCACCCTTACATGGTTGAAGGATGCCTTAAACTCTTCCAGCACCCTCGCGTGGATCTCGGCCATCCTGTTCAATTTATCACATTTGCAGTCCCTGAGTAGCCTGTTCACGACCAGCGCCCTGACCTTTATGCCCATCCCCTCCAACTCATCCCTCATCCTTAGCGTCAGGAGATAGGAGATCTTCTCGGGAATGGCCACCAGTATGAGGTGGTGGGAGTCGCTTGACAGCATGTCCATTATACCTCGAGCTATGGACTTCCATTCCTCTATCAGTGCCAAGGGATCCCTCCTTCCCCTCCTTATCCTCTCCAAGAATCCTTTCAACTTTAGATACATGCGTATGGCGTCGTTCATGTGGGAGTAGAACTCCTCCTCTATCCTCAGCAATCTGATGCTTCCGCTGGACGCGGGTGTGTCCCAGACTATGATGTCGTAACCCCCCTTTCTCCAGAACTCGTGCAGGAGGTAGAGCATGAACTGATCCGCTATGCCAGGGGCTCTAGCCACGTAGTCTATGAAGTCCCTCCCCACCGGCAGGAAGGAGGAAGCCACCTCGTAGACCTCCTCTCCGAATCTCTCCTTCCACATTTCGATCACGGCGCTCTCACTCAGTTCCGCCGCCCACAGCCCCCTGAACCCGTTTACCTTGGAGGGCTCACTCTTCAAGGGAAAGTCCAGCACATCAGAAAGAGTAGGGGTCGGGTCCGTCGTCAGAAGGAGGACATCCATCCCCTCCTCGGAAAGCCCAGCCGCCAAGGAAGCCGAGCTTGTCGTCTTACCTACTCCACCCTTTCCCCAGAAGCTGACGAGCCTCATCTAGAATGAGGGTGCCTTACAAGATTTAACAGATAGCAATAAAAGTTGGGATTTAGAGGCCCAGATAGGCCTTCTTTATCCTCTCACTACCCTCCAACTCTTCCTTGGGACCCGACAGGACTATTCTCCCCTGCTCTATCACGTAGCCATAGTCCGCTATCTCAAGGGACATGTGCACATTCTGCTCGACTAGGAAGACGGTAAGCTTCTCGTCGTCCCTCAGCTTCCTGATGACATTCATTATCTCACCGACAAGCTTGGGTGCTAGGCCTAAGGAGGGCTCGTCCATAAGCAGAATCTTCGGATCTGCCATGAGAGCCCTCCCGATGGCGAGCATCTGCTGCTCCCCACCGCTCAGAGTACCGGCCAGCTGGCTTCTCCTCTCCCTCAACCTAGGAAACAGACTGTACACCAGATCCAAGCTGCTGTCGAACTTATCCCTCGCTCTCTTGGTGTAAGCGCCCAACTCAAGGTTCTCGAAGACCGTGAGCTCGGGCCAGAGCCTCCTACCCTCAGGGACCATTACTATCCCCAGCTCGACCCTCTTGTGCGCTGGGAGCTTAGTTACATCCTCGTTTCCCAACAGGATCTGGCCCTTCCAAGGCGGTAGGATGCCACTGGTTACCCTGAGCGTGGTGGTCTTTCCGGCGCCGTTACTCCCGAGCATGACTGTTATGATACCCTCGTCGGCCTGCAGGTTGATGTTCCAGAGGACTTGAGTCTCCCCATACCCAGCATCTATGTCCTTCAACTCAAGAAGAGCCATCTCCTTCACCTCCTTTCCTCTTGACGAACCTCAAGGCATATCTCGGATCCCCTAGGTAGGCGGTTATCACCTCCGGGTTGTTGGCCACCTCTTCGGGAGTACCTTCGGCAATCTTCCAGCCGAAATGCAGTACCACTATCCTGCCGGCAATGTTCATCACTGCATGCATCACATGCTCTATCATTATGATGCTCAGATCCCTCTCCTCCTTGACCTTCTTTATGATCTCAAGGGCCTCCTCCACCTCCTTCGGGTTTAGACCTGCCAGCACTTCATCAAGCAGGAGCAACTCAGGTTCGGCGGAGAGGGCCCTAGCCAACTCTAACATTTTCTTCTGCCTGAGTGTCAGCTTCACGGCGAGCTCCTCGGCCTTCTCCTCTAACCCTACTAGCTCTAGGGACTGGTAAGCGATTTCCTTAGCCTCCCCTATAGTTATCTGGCGAGCTCTCTTCCCGAAGAGCGCCCCGACCATGGCGTTCTCCAGTACCGTCATGTCGTTGAACGGCTTCACTATCTGGTGTGTCTTCGCTATACCCTTCCTAGTGATGACGTGAGGCGGCTTCCCCGTTATGTCCTCCCCCTTGAATATCACCCTACCCTCATCTGGCTTATAGACACCAGTTATGACGTTGAAGAGCGTGGTCTTCCCGGCCCCGTTAGGACCTATGAGGCCCAAGATCTCGCCCCTCTTCATCGAGAAGGTGACTTTGCTGTTGGCGACTAAGCCACCGAACCTCTTAGTAACATTCTCAACAACCAAGATATCCTCCATTCAATCCCCTCCCTACTCCAAAAGGTCCCTTAGTCTCACTCCCCCCACCTTATACTTCCTCAGGAGTCCTATGAGCCCCTCAGGGAAGAATAAGACCACTATCGCAACTATGATTCCCAAGATGATCAGGTTCACGCCTGGATAGTGTACTAATAGGAGGTCATAGAGTTCGAAGTATATCAATGAACCCACAACGGGTCCCAATACGGTTCCCAACCCCCCTATGACTATCATGACTATCATGTCTATACTGTGTCCCAAGTTGAATAGGGTCTCGTCCACGCCTCCACCGTTGAGCGAGAATAGAGCACCAACCATTCCAGCGAAGAACCCAGCTAAGGTGAAGGCTATTATCTTGAACATAGTGGTGGGGACCCCCAATACCTCAGCAGCGTCCTCATCCTCCTTTATAGCTGTCAGTCCCACGCCGAAAGGCGACTTCCTGATGTAGTAGTTCACGGCTAGCAGGATGATCAGGGTCAGGAACATGGCGTTGAACACAACATCCTTCTCCACTATCTTGTCAGCTGGCAGGATTATCTGCGCTCCGAAGAACTGCTCCGGATTAAGCTCGGGCACTATGGCCTTCATCAGATAGAGGGCCGTGAAGTCCAATCCTATAGTGGCTATGGCGAAGAAGGCGCCCCTGAGCCTCAGCACCGCAGCTCCGACGCTGGCAGCTATGGTAGCTGCGAAGAGGCCAGCGAGCACGGCGACCAAGAATGCTCCAAGGCCGAAGCCCATGTTCTGGAGTTCGGCTAGGGGTTTGATGAAGTACACTAAGAGTACATAGGCGTATCCTCCCAGTCCCAAGAACACCGCGTGTCCGAAGCTCACATAGCCGGCGAATCCCATGATTATGTTCAGCGAAAGAGCGATGCCCATGAAGTACATGATGGTCATTAACGTGTCTAAGGTGCTCATTCCCAGCATCCTTGCGACGAGTATCCCGAGCACCACGAACACGATCACTAAGAGGGTGGGACTCTTTAGGTAGTGGGATAGAGTGCTCTCCTTACCGGCCATCTCACCTCTTCCTCCCGAATATTCCCTCCGGCTTGAACAGCAGGATTAGTATGAGGACTATGAAAGCGGTGGACAGGGCTACTGGGTCACTGATCCTCGGATTGAAGATAGATACCACTACTTTAGACAGGCCATAGATTATCCCTATTATGATGCCGGCGACCAACGACCCAACCACGCTTCCGAGTCCTCCTAGCACCACGACTACGAAGCCGAGAGGAGCATACTTGTACGCTATCTCCGGAGTCACTGAGGCCTCGAATAGGAGGACCATGAACCCCGAGAAGACGGTTAGGCCGATTCCCAAGACCGTGGTAAGCAACTTTATCCTCACGGGATTGATCCCGACTAGAGAGGCTGCTTGAGCGTCCTGCATTACGGCCCTTATGGACTTGCCAAGTATGGTTCTGTCCAAGAAGAGGTAGACGATTGCAACGCTTATCAAAGCGAGAGCGTCCGCAAGCAGGATGTTTGTTCTGATGGTTGTTCCCAGAACCCTTATGAAGGGAAGGCCTATGCTCCAGAGACCGAAACCTCTGGGCTCACTCCCGAAGGTGTAGTAGTAGAAGTTGAGCAAGGCTATGCTCAACGCGAACATGGCCAGCAAGGTAGACATCTCTATCTTCAGCGTTATCTTCTCGACCTTGCCCACCAGCTTGTGTAGTAGCGCCCAGTAAATCAGGAATCCGGCAGCTAGTCCCACTAGTAAGGCCACTAAACCGCCTATCAATGGGTTCAGACCGTACTGCGTGAACAGGATTATCGCCACGTAGGACCCCATCAGTATTGCTTCTCCCTGAGCCAAGTTCACTACCTTCATGACCCCCCACAGCAGGGTGAGTCCCACGGCAGCGAATCCTAGGATTATGCCCCATAGGAAACCGTTAACGAGGTTAATCGCGAGGATCGACACATCCATAACGACCACCCAAAAATAGGGGAGAGGAAGGGAAGGAGACTTACCTCTTGTACCAGTTCTCGGCCGGGTATATTGGGCCCGCCTGAGCCGCCTCCGGCGGATAAACTATCTTCTTCTCACCGGCCTGCCACTGCACGACCACCATCTGGTGGCCCACTTGCAGTCCGGTGGCCGGATCTATCTTGAGCCTTCCGAAGAAGGTCATTATGTCCACCTTGTTGAAGGCCGCCCTGACGGCGTCAGAGTCCAAGCTTCCAGCGACTTCTATCGCCTTAGCTAGGTGCAGTATGGCGGCAGTGGCTTCGGCAGCGTGGTAGTCAGGCATACCTCCTCCGGAGATCTCCTTGTACATCTGTATGTATTCCTCGTTGGTTGGCCCGAACCATTCTATCCCGAGCTTCTTGGCAGCTTCTGGACTGTACTTGACCCCTATCTCCCACTGGGCAGGGTACATCACACCGTCAGCGGCTTCCTTCAGCTGTTCCTTGAATTCGGCCAGCGCAGGTGCCACTATTATGCCTATGCCCTTCAGCTTCCATCCGAGCTGCCAAGCCTGCTGCACTAGGGCAGTACCATCGGCGAAGTGACCACCACCGAGGAGCACTTCAGCACCGGCAGCCATTGCCTCGTTTATTATGGATCCGAACTCGGTGGCTCCCTTCTCATAGGGCTTCTCGTAGACTAGTTTGAGACCCCTCTTCTGGATCTCGTCTTTAGCTCCCTTGGCTACCGTAGCGGCGAAGGCGGCGTTCTCGTATATTAAAGCGATCTTGGCGTTCGGATCCTTCTCAGCTATGAGGTCCACCACGCTCCTCAGGTAGGTGGAGGCCGGGCTCAGAGTCTGTACCACGTACTTGTAACCCTGCTGGAAGATGGAATCGCTAGCGCCTCCATGGCTCACCATGATTATCTTGTTCTGCTCGGCGACTGGGGCGGCAGCCTTTGTCAGACCGGATGAATACGGGGCTAGCAGGAAGTTCACTTTGTCCTCAGTTATCAGCTTACTGTAGAGCTCCGGTACTCTCTGACTGCTGCTTTCGTCGTCATAATACTTCAGTTCAACCTTGTAAACCTTGTCTCCAACCTTTATACCTCCATGCACCTCGTTCAGCCACTTTATAGCGACCTTAAATCCGTTCAGAGCGTACTCTCCCTCATGGGCGAACTTGCCCTTCAGGGAGATCGTGGTACCTATGTAGATAGTGCCAGTAAATCCCGTTGGTTTCTGAGTGGTGGTTGGGGTAGTGGTTGGCGCTGCGGGGGTGATCGTCTTGGTGACCGTGACAACCCTGCTTTGGGTGACAGTAGTAGTGACCACCTGTCCGGGTGAGGACATAGCGATTGCGGCGCCCACGATAAGGCCTATTACTAGAAACGCTACCGCGGTCACATACTTGGAAACTCCATACCTCCTCATGGGAAGTACCTCCCTTTTCACACAAGACGTGCGGGAAGGGTGCTACTAAGTGCTCTGGAACGCTTACTTATAAATACTGCCTTATCGTGAACATTAATTAAGATGATTAACTGGTTCTTCCATGAGAGAAACTAACGCCTCTACTCATTTAATTAAAAACTCTTAATTTTCCAGTCGCACAATACCGGTTGTCAAGCCTCGCCAAAACCGCCGTCAACCGGCTTATTTCCTAGAACGCGATGAAGTATTTTTACCTCATTAAGACACGTATAATAGAATACTTTAAAGAATGATCATACGTGATTCCTACCAACGCTTAATAGGATCTACCTACATCACGGGCTGGTAAGCTGCCATGAAGATAGCCATGATCTTGGCTGGTGGTTTCGGAACTAGACTCTGGCCGCTCAGCCGTAAAGAATATCCAAAACAGTTTGCTAAAGTCCTAGGCGATCTTTCCACCTATCAGCAGGCCCTCAAGCGGGCCACCATCGTGGCCGATGATGTGATGGTCATCACATCGGAGATGTACAAGTATCAAGTGATAGGTCAGGCTAGGGAGATGGACATAGATCTGGACGAGGAGAAGGTCATTTTAGAGCCTGATAGAAAGGATACTGCGCCCGCTATCTACTACGGACTCATAAGGGCCATGGACCTGTTCGACTCCCCCATCAATGTGACTGTCTTCCCGTCAGATCACATGATCCTGAATGAATCGGAGTTGTTCAAGGCACTCTCCTCCTCCCTCAAGTCCGCGGATCATGGGAGAATATCCCTCATCTCCGTTCCCCCATCGAAGCCCGAACCCGGATTCGGTTACATAAAAGCTGGGAGGGAAATCTATGAGGGAGTTTACGAGGTAGAGGAGTTCGTCGAGAAGCCGGGGGTTGAGCGGGCGAGGGAGATGCTGGAGGAGGGAAACTGGTACTGGAGCACCATGATCATGTCGTTCAAAGCCCATGTAATGGTGAAGGCCATTGAAGAGAATCTGCCTGGGGTTTCGGAGCCCTTCAAAAGATTTGATGATCCAAGGGAAGCGTACAGGAACGTTCAGAAGGTAGATGTGAGCTCAGGCGTGCTAGCCAAGGTGCCGCACCTGCTATCCATCGTTCCCACGAAGAATTTAGGATGGAGCGACCTAGGGAATTTCGACTCGATATACGAACTTCTGGATAAGGATGACAGGGGAAACGCCATAAGCGGACGTGTGAAGCATGCTAAGTCCGATGGAAACTTGGTACTGTCGAAGAGATTGGTTGCCTTGGTCGGTGTCCGGGACATGATTGTGGTGGATGACGAGGACGCCATTCTGGTAATGCCCAAGGGAAGAGGACAGGAACTCAGGGGACTCGTCGAAACCATGCTCAGGGAGAATGTGCCTGAGGTGCTGAGGCACAGAGTGACTTACGAGCCATGGGGAACTAAGACTACCCTCCTCAGGGGGGAGAGTTATGAGGTGAGCAGGCTGAGGATATATCCGGGGAAGGGGTTCGGGCCTAGGAAGCATTACCACAGGAGCATCTACTGGCAGGTGCTCACCGGAACTGCTAGAGTCACGGTCAACGGGGAGGAGAGGATAATAACTAGGGGAAAGGGAGCAGAGGTACCCGTGGGATACTCGTACACGCTGGAGAATCCCGGGAAGATCCCCCTAGACATGATAGAGATCGCCACAGGAGAGTACTTAGGGAGCGACGATGTGGACGAATCAGGTTTTTAACCTTGCCTTTGGGGAAGGAGAGGAATGGCCTCAGAGGGTGAGCCAAGGAGCGTAAGGGATATCCTAGTCGAGATGAAGGACGCATCCGAGTTCGCCTTGAGCCTCGCATACGCTTCTCTAATGTATCAAGACAGGGAGTTAGCTGAGGAGGTCTTAGGTCTGGAATCAGAACTCGATGAACTGAGATATAACCTCTTCAAGATGACAATAGTCGCTGGTAGATCTCCCAAAGAGGCTGAGGAGCTCGCTGCCCTGCTGGATATAGGCATAGCTGTGGACGAGATATCGGATGCAATGGCCGACCTTGTGAGACTGGTCCTCAAAGGATACCCCGTCCATCCAGCCTTAAGCTGGATGCTCTACACTGCAGAGGAAATCATAGGGCTCGTGAGGATCGAGGAAACGTCTCCTCTAATATCCATGAGGGGTGAGGATCTATACGATCCCGCGAACATGGCTGGCTGCGAGGTACTAGCTGTTAAGAAGAAAGGAAGGTGGATATTTGATGTTCCGCCCGACTTGGAGCTTGAAGTAGGGGACTTGCTTCTGCTGGAAGGCACAAAGGACAGCATAGAGACAGCTAGAGCCTTAGCTCGAGGAGAGAACTCCAAGCCTGTGGTACCAGAGAGACCATTGGAGAAGGTCGATGAGGCCTCTAAAGAGATAGCTGAGAGACTGAACAGTATGAAAAGCCTATCGGAGCTCGCGATATATCTAGCCTATGCTTCCATCCTCTATAACAATCCAGCTATGGCTTCTGAAGTATCTAGACTGGAAGACGAGCTCGATGAACTGGAAGACGAGCTCTTCGCCAAGGTGATCAAGGATCTCCTCCCGAGCTCGAGGCCCGAGGAGATCGTACCGCTGATAAGGGCAGCATCAGCATCTGAAAGGCTAGGGGACGCAGCCTCTAGGATGGCCCTAATAGTGGAGAGAGGAGTTCCGGCTCACCCAGTCTTAGAGATCGTAGTGGAGGAGAGCGAGGATACCGTGGTGAGGGTAGCACTGAGGGAGGACAGCGAGGCGGTGGGATGGAGGATAGAGGATCTAGACCTAGAGGAGAAGACAGGTATGTGGATACTTGCTATAAAGAGGGGAGTTAGGTGGATATACGCACCTAAGGACGAGGAGATTCTCAGAGAGGGCGATATCCTAATCCTGACCGGCCCGAAAGAGGGAGTAGAGGACGCGATAAAAGTGTTAGGAGGGGAACTGCTGGAGGATTAAAATCAGTTTTAAACCCTAGGAGCCTCTTTTATTCCTTATCTCCTCTATCAGCTTGGGGACCACCTCGTAAAGATCGGCCACAACGAAGTAGTCGCTCACCTCTGATATAGGAGCATCAGGATCCGTGTTTACTGATATAACAGTTTCTGCGTCCCTGAAACCGACCACATGCTGTATCTGGCCGGAGATACCCAAGGCTAGGTAGATCCTCGGCTTCACTCTCACACCGGTCATTCCAACATGCCTCTCCTCGGGCAGCCACTTGAAGTCCGCAGAGATGGGTCTAGTGCACGCGATCTCCGCGCCCAGAAGGGATGCTAACTCCCTTATCATCTCTAGATCCTCCTTCTTCTTGAGACCCCTGCCGACGGACACTATTATCTCGGCCTTTGAGAGGTCGACCTCTGCCTCCCTCTCCCTCCTCTCAAGCAAGTTGATCCTCGGGGAACAATCCACCTTCAACTCCTCTACTGAAGAGGGGCCCCCACCCTCGGAAATAGGCTCGAATGCATCCAATTCTATAGTGATGACAGCGGGAAGAGGAGCCTTCAGCTTCTCTATGCCCCTCCCGCTGAACACCATCCTCGATACCACCAATTGATCGCCTAGCTCGAGCTCTTGGACATCTGACAGGTAAGAAATACCTTTGCGAGCGGCCACTCTAGCCCCTATCTCCTTGAAGTCCCTCGTTGAGGGAAGAAGCATCAAATCGAATTCCCTCTCACTCAAGGCGCTGGTCCAGCAGTCATTAAGGGTCAGATCAGCGATTACGAGCTTGTCAACTGGTATAGAGACCCTGTCAGTACTTACAGCCTCAATGACCTCGGGAGACAGGGACTTAGCGGCACCAACCAGCTTGGGCAGATTGGACGGGTCGGAGGCCACAACTATCTTCATCAGATCACCCCCTTCTCCTCTAGGACTTTCACTATCCTATCTACCACCTCGTTCACGCTTCCCTCAACCTTCTCCCTTCTCCTCTCCTTCACGTAAGCCTTTATCTCCACCAGCTCGATGGGTGGAAACTTCAGATCAAGTTCAGAGGCATCTACCGAGCTCCTCTCCTTCTTGCCGGCCTTCATTATCTGGAGGACCGTCGGGATCCTAGGCTCATTGACCTCCGAGGTTACTGAGATGACCGCGGGGAGTGGAACTTCCGCTGTCTCGAAGCCCCCTTCTAAGTATCTCTCCACCACTAGCTTGCCCTCCTTTACCTCCAGCTTCCCCACGAATGTCGCCACCGGGAGGGATAGCATCTCGGCGATCATCGCTGGCAGGGCACAGCTGTACTGATCGGAAGAGCCTTCCCCGCACACCACAAGATTGGGATCGATTCCGTCTCTCTTCAAGGCTTTCACTATGGCTTGAGCTGTCCTATAGGGATTATGCCCTTTAACGGCATCTCCTTCCACGATTAGAGCTCTATCAGCCCCCATGGCGAGGGCCTCCTTCAAGATAGCCTCATCTAAGGGTCCTGTAACAACGACAGCTAGAGTCACTCTTCCACCAAGCTCCTCCTTTATCTTGACAGCTTCCTCGATAGCATTCCTGTCTATATCACTAATCTTCACGGGAGCTTGATCCACTAAGAGGCGATCCCCCTCCACAGGCATCTGGGTCTCATCGTAAACCAACTTAACGCATGCCACGACCTCCAAGGGAATCCCCGAACTCCAGCTGGGTTTATTTTTTAAACATAAAAGAAGGTGGGATCTTTAATTGAATGGTTCAGGAGGGAAGGACCCTCCACAGCTCATCCATCACAGGCTCACTGACATCCTCTACCATACCGTTGGCTCTTACGAGCCTCATCCCCTCCCCTCTCCCCGTTAATCTGCCTATTACGGAGGCCTCTATCCCCTCCCTCCTGAGCTCGCTGATCAACTCGTCTGTCCTTTCCTCGCTCACGGATATGAGGAGGCTCCCCGAGCTTATCAGCCTCAAAGGATCTATCTCCAGCGCCTCGCATACAGCGAGCGTTTCTTCTCTCAGGGGTATGTTCTCCTCATATATTACGAATCCGTTCCCCGAGGCTAGAGCCATCTCTTGGACTCCCCCGATAAGTCCACCCTCTGTAGGATCGTGCATCGCCCTAGCTAGGTTAGCAGCTAACATAGCATCCCTCACAACGCTTATCTCCCTTATGAACCCAGATGCCCTGTCTAGGATATGAGGATCCACGCCCTTCTCCTCCAAGAGGCCTCTCAGCTCGGTGGCTAGGATGGCGGTCCCTTCCAATGCGGCAGCTTTGGTCAGGATGAGGGAGTCGCCCTCCTTGGCGTCTCTGGTGTTGAGAACAACCCCGCCAGCACCCATGGCTGTAGTCACCACTATGTTGAACGGAAGTCCGGGGGTGATCTCTGTGTGTCCGCCGATCACCACGGCACCTATCTCCCTAGCCGCCTCCCCTACCTGATCTACTAGCTCAGAGATCTCGCTTTCATCCACTCCATCCCTAAAAAGCAAGACTACGAGTAGCCACTTAGGACTCAGACCTCTTGTCGCTATGTCGTTGGATGCCACGTACACAGAGAGCCAGCCAGCTAGCTTCCCGCCTCCTGTCACCGGATCTGAGTGCACAGCCAGCAGAGGTTCTTTCACCTCAAGTATAGCGGCATCTTCGCCCAAGGAGGGGCCTAACAGGATCCCATCACCTTCGATCGGTAGCTTCCCTATGATGTTTCTGAAAAGGAAGTCTGGGGGAAGCTTTCCCCTATGTTTCACGACCATTCCCCTAACGCCCTCCTGATGACGGGGGCGAGCAGGTAGGAGAAAACTATTCCCGATACTGCTTGGAATGTGTTACCTGGCACCTCCTGAAGGGCCCCTCCTAGGCCGTAGAGGTACCATTCCACTACGAAGTAACCAGCTACCATCTCAGCACCAGCAACGGCTAAGATGAGCAAGGAGATCACATTGCCCTTCCCTTTGGCAATGCCCGCTAGGAATCCCTCTACACCCTTTATCACCAAAGTGAACGGTGCCCAGTGACCGTATCCACTTAGCAGGTCCGCTAATGCCGATCCTATTCCGCCCGAGAGGGATCCCACCACGGACCCGAAGAGGATCCCCGAGAGCATGACGATGGTATCTCCTAGGTTTATGTAACCTTGAGTCGCTGGTGTGGGGATCTGGATCACCATCGTGGCTACTGCCACCAGAGCAGCCATAACACCAATGGTTGCAACGCCCCTAGATGAAGCGACGCCTGGAGAGACCCTAGCATCGATCTCCTCCTTTAAGGTCAAGTTCTCACCCGAGGAGCCGCCTCACGTTTCAGTTAAACTAGTTATTGAACGTTGTAGTCCTTGACACATCCAAATAAATGCTTAAATAATTCCTTATATACTATTTTACCAGATGGGAAATGAGAGCCGAGGACATAATCGAGGCCCTATCAGGTGAGACTAGGAGAAGAATAGTATCTATGCTAACGAGGAAGCCTCTAACCCTTAAGGAGATAGCTGATATGCTGGGTATAACTCCGCCTGCTGCCCTAAAGCACATGAGGGAACTTGAATCCTTGGGTATAGTTGAATCTTACTCGGTCAACATGGGGCCTGGGAGGCCTAGGAAGTACTACAAGATATCACGTTCAATACGCCTAGTCGTGACTTTGACAGAGGACTCCCTCCAGATAAGGGCACTGGAGATAGAACCAACTTCAACCTCTCCATCTAAGGACATAAGGGAGAGATTCGACGAAATCAGATCAAGGCTGGAGAGTTTGAGCAACCTCAATTCCTTTAGCGAGACAGTGACGAGGACATCCAACTTGATACAAGATATAGATACCTTATTGCTGGAACTGGAGTCTGTAGAGTCTCATCTACTCTGGATGAGGGAGGAGATCCTCCGGAATCTGAAGAGATTTTCACGCTAAATTTGGAAAAGTTTTTATATTAACTTAACTTAACGGATAATGGGAGGTCGAGAGTATGTGGTGGGACAGGTACTGGAGGAGGATTCTCGAGGATATGGAGAAGGACTTTGAGGAGCTCGAGAAGATGATCGACGAGATTTTCGCCGGTATGAAGGGCGAGGGTGAGATCCGCGGTCCTTATGTGTATGGATTCAGTATAACCATAGGTCCTGATGGCAAGCCCATAGTGAGAAGGTTCGGTAATGTCAAGCCTCCGGTAATAGAGGAGGCTGGATACAGGGAGCCCTTCGTCGACATTGTCGTGGACGACAAGGCAAACGAGGTGAAGGTCATAGCGGAGATACCTGGAGTCACCAAGGACAAGATAGAAGTGGAGGCGACGGAGAAGATAGTCAAGATCAAGGCGGAGAACGGCGATAGGAAGTACAGAACCCAAGTAGAGCTGCCGGTTGAGGTAGATCCGAAGACCGCCAAGGCTAGATATAATAACGGCATCTTGGAGATAACCCTGAAGCCTAAGGAGCCTATCAAGGAGGAGGGCACTAGGATAAAGGTGGAGTGAGCATCCGGTTTCCATCCTTTTTATGGGAGGAGGTGATTTGATGTCATCCGAGAGGAAGTACGTTACACTCCGTGTGGCGGAAGCACACTCTCAAGACGTGGGCAGGGGCATCGCTAGGTTGGAGCCAGAGACCATGTCAGAGCTGGGCATAGAGACGGGCGATGTGGTCCTGATTGAAGGTACCAAGGTGACCGCCGCCCGGGCTTGGCCGTCTTATTCGGCCGATTATGGGAAGGGCATCATCAGAATTGATGGTTACACGAGGAGGAACGCTGGTGTGGCCATAGACGACACCGTCAGGGTGAGAAAGGCCATAGCCAAGCCTGCTAGAAAGGTGCTGCTGGCCCCGACAGAGCCCATGAGATTACTGGGCGGGGAGGAGTACCTGAAGAGACTACTCGAAGGGAGGCCTCTCACTAGAGGGGACAGGATACCGATCAACGTTCTGGGAACTAGGATAGAACTAGTGGTTGTGGGAATACAGCCTGTGGCCGATGCTGTGATAGTCGGTCCGGATACTGACATAGAGATAAGCGAGAAACCAGCTCCAGAGGAGAGGAAGATCCCCAGAGTCACTTATGAGGATATAGGAGGCCTCAAGGATGCCATCCAGAAGATAAGGGAGATGGTAGAGTTACCTCTAAGACATCCGGAGCTCTTCCAAAAGCTTGGCATTGAGCCGCCCAAGGGCGTGCTGCTCTATGGACCACCGGGCTGCGGTAAAACGTTGCTGGCGAAGGCTGTTGCCAACGAGAGCAACGCCCACTTCATAAGCATCTCGGGCCCGGAGATAATGTCCAAGTACTACGGTGAGAGCGAGAAGAGGCTCAGGGAGATATTCGAGGAGGCTGAGAAGAACGCTCCCTCGATAATATTCATAGATGAGATAGATGCGATCGCTCCCAAGAGGGAGGAGGTGACTGGAGAGGTTGAGAGGCGTGTAGTGGCCCAGCTCCTCGCTCTCATGGATGGCCTGAAGGGTAGGGGAGAGGTAATAGTTATTGGGGCTACGAACAGGCCTAATGCCATAGATCCAGCACTAAGGAGGCCTGGCAGGTTCGACAGGGAGATAGAGATAGGGGTGCCGGATAGGGAGGGCAGGAAGGAGATACTGCAGATACACACTAGGGGAATGCCCCTCTCAGACGATGTAGATCTCGATAAGTTGGCTGAGATAACCCACGGGTTCGTGGGCGCTGACCTCGCGGCCTTAGCCAAGGAGGCGGCTATGAGGGCTCTAAGGAGGCTCATGAAGGAGGTGAACCTATTCGAGAGCGAGGAGATCCCGGCTGAGGTCTTGGAAAAACTTCAAGTGACGATGCAAGACTTCCTTGATGCTCTGAAGGATATAACTCCGTCAGCTTTGAGGGAGGTAGTAGTCCAGGTACCTAATGTGAAGTGGGAGGACATAGGAGGCCTTGAAGAGGTCAAGGAGGAGCTCAGGATGGCGGTCGAGTGGCCTCTCAGGTACCCGGAGCTCTTCGAGGCTAGCGGTGCCAAGCAGCCCAAGGGCATTCTCCTCTACGGTCCTCCTGGAACCGGTAAAACGTTGCTGGCAAAGGCTGTTGCCAACGAGAGCGAGGCGAACTTCATAAGCGTGAAGGGCCCCGAGATACTCAGCAAGTGGGTGGGAGAGAGCGAGAAGGCCATAAGGGAGATATTCAGGAAGGCGAGGCAGGCGGCTCCGGCCATAGTATTCTTCGATGAGATAGACTCCATCGCCCCGGTGAGGGGGGCTGCTGGCGATTCTAGGGTGACTGAGAGGATAATCAGCCAGTTACTGACTGAGATGGATGGTCTTGAGGAGCTGAGGAAGGTCGTAGTCATAGCAGCGACTAACAGGCCCGACTTGCTGGATCCAGCTCTCCTGAGGCCCGGTAGGTTCGACAGGCTGATATATGTCCCTCCGCCGGACTACAAGGCTAGGGTGGAGATCCTCAGGATACACACAAGGGGGAAGCCCCTCGCTGACGATGTGAATCTAGAGGAGCTGGCCAAGCGCACTGAGGGATACACAGGCGCTGACTTGGAGAACTTGGTGAACACGGCCGCCCTGATAGCTCTTAGGGAACATATCTCCAATTACAAGGATCCGAAGGAAGCAATAGCCCACAAGGACGAGCTAAAGATACAATTGAAACACTTTGAGGAGGCCCTGAAGAAAGTGAGGCCCATGGGCACCGAGGAAATGGAGAGATACAGGAGAGTGGCCGAGGAATTCGCTAGAAGGGTCAGTTCCTAACTCCCCTTCTTTAGGAAATCTTTTTACTTTCCTCCTCAGTATGCCTTATGCCGATCAGGATCGGGATTAACGGATTCGGGAGGATAGGGAGGCAGGTATTCAAGATAGGACAGAGGAACCCTAACTTGGAATTCGTAGCGGTGAACGACATAGCGGACCCCAAGACGCTATCTCACTTGCTGAAATACGACTCCGTCTTCGGCAGGTATCCCGGGACCGTAGTGGCCGAGGGATCCAGCATAATCGTGGATGGCAAGGAGATCAGGGTGTTCAGCGTCAGGGATCCGGCGAAGATCCCGTGGGAAGAGCTGGATATTGATGTGGTGGTTGAGGCCACAGGACTCTTCAGGTCTAGGAGCGATGCTGCAAAGCATCTGAGGGGCAGCGTCAAGAAGGTAGTGATTACAGCGCCGGCCAAGGGCGAACCTGCAGACTATACAGTTGTTATGGGTGTCAACGAGGGCGGTCTGGATCTGGACAAGCATCACGTGATAAGCAACGCCTCCTGCACTACCAACGCCTTCGCCATGTTGGTCAAGGTGCTGCATGAGAGCTTCAGAATAAGAAGAGGATTGATGACCACGGTTCACGCCTACACCAACGATCAGAGGATACTGGACGCGCCCCACAGGGACCTTAGGAGGGCTAGGGCTGCTGCCATGTCCATAATACCCACATCCACCGGCGCGGCGAAGGCCATAGAGCTGATATTCCCTGAGCTGAGGGGGAGGCTGGCCGCGATAGCCCTAAGGGTACCCACCCCGGATGTGTCCATAGTCGATTTCTCCGCAGAGGTCGAGAGGGAGACCAACATCCATGAGGTGAACAGGGCCTTTGAGAAGGCCGCCAGCGGCCCCTTGTCAAGGTACATAGGAATAGCCCACGATCCCGTAGTATCGGTAGACTTGGTGGGCGATGAGCACAGCGTCATCTTCGATCCCGAGCTGACCCAGGTTGTGGATGGCAACTTCATCAAGGTGTTCGGATGGTACGACAATGAGTGGGGCTATTCGGCTAGAGTAGTCGATCTCCTCGACTATATAGCGAATAAAATGTGAGATGGAAGGATTTCCATCACTCTATGTAGATGGCCGGTTTCCCGGGGGCGGCCCTCCCGGCCCTCTTTTTAGGATCGTAGGACGGTGAATCCTCGTCCTCGAACACCATCTCCAAGCCCAGCTTCTTCTCCAAGAAGGACTTAGCATCCTTGAGGGCTCCGAGCTCGGCTTCCTTGCTGGGCAGCCACGGCCATCCGCCTGAGGTGAACTGCCTGATCAGGTCAATCGCTTGTTTGCTCTTGATCTTGAACCTCTCCTCCTTCATCACTTCAGGTATTATCCTGCGCGGATCGAGTCCATGCACCCTCTTCAACTCGTCGATCCTCCTAAAGAGGTCGTACTTCCAGTCTGACGCTAAGTAGAGGTAAAGCTTGCTTCCCTTCACCCCTGAAGCGAGGATGCTCCTCACATCCTCGAGAACATTGGACACGACCTCGTATGAGAGCTCCGCCTCTGGGTACTGGGGCATCTCCTCGGGATCGGGCCACCTAGCGAGGGACACGAAACCTTCCCCGCCAACTATCTCCCAGATCTCCTCGGCCATGTGGGGCGCGAAGGGGGCGAGCAGTCTGGCCCATATCTTGAGGATCGCCTTGATGATGCCCTCGTTAGGCCTCTCCTTAGCATCTAAATACTCCTCCATCTCGTTGAGGATCAGGTAGAGTGAGTGCTGTATCGCCTCCCTGCTCCTGCACTCCTCCATGGACTCGGTCGTGGCTATTATGTGGGTTCTCGTCCTGCTGAGTATCCACTTGTCCCAGAAGTCCTCCGGTTCCTTTCTCTCCTCCGCTCCCGAGAACTGCGTGGCTATCTCGTGTATTCTAAACAACCTCCTGAGGGTGCTGGCTGCTACCTGAGGGGAGAAGTCTGCATCTGACAGAAGCTCGGCAGAACCGAGAACGGACAGCCTGATGGGGTCAGCACCGAATATCTCCACTGCCTCCCTTATCGGGATTATATTGCCCAAGGATTTGGACATCTTCTTTCCTTCCATGGTGACCGAGCCGTTCACGACTATCTGCCTGGGCCAGAGCTCTCTGGGGAATATGGCTACATGATTGAAAATGAAGAAGGTGAGATGGTTCCATATGAGATCCCTACCACTGTGCCTGGAGTCGAGCGGGTACCAGTAGGTGAACTCCTGCCTGAGCCTCTTGAGGACCTCTTCATCGAGCCCCTTCCTGCGGGCGATGTCCTCCGGATCTCCCTTCCCGAGGAATATGTAGTCGAAGGCCTCATCGTCAAGGTGCTCTGCGGTAACCAGTCCCTCATTTATGAACTTACTTATCGTGTAGTAGGCCATGTAAATAGTGGAATCGCTGAGACTCTCTATCATCCAATCCGGATCGAACGGAAGCTTGGTCCCGAGGCCACTCTTTCTAGCACAGGCCTTCTCTCTCATCCAATCTATTGCCTCCTCAAACTCCCTCCTGACCTCCCTAGGAACTATCCTCATGCTGTTGAGGGCCTCATGGGCCAACCTCTTCCACTCGGGATTAGAGTAGTCGATGAACCACTGGTCCTCAACTATGTTCACGACTATCTTGGCCCCGCACCTGCAGTACACAGGGGCGTTGGCTATCTCGTAGAACATGTAAGCCTTCCCCTCAGCTATCAGATCCTCCTTGACCCTTTCCTTCGCCTCACTCACTGGCAAGCCCGCGTACTTCCCAGTATTTGGTTTCATCCTTCCGGAGTGATACTCCTTGGAGTAGACGAGCTCGGTGGCCTCCTCAGCCCTCTCATCATTCTGGTCCCTGACCCCGAGGGATTCCACGGCATCTTTGGCCGGGAACTCGCCGAATCCCTCCACCTCAATTATGGATACCGGCTCGAGGCCATCGAGCACCCCTGGAGAGAGCTCGTACTTCCTGAGAGCATCCGGATTCCTCTTGAGGTCCATGAGGGCGAGATAGTCGTAAGGAGCATGCCCGGGGACGGACATCACAATACCGGTCCCGTAATCTGGATCAACGAACTTGGCTGGGAGTATCACGATCTCCTCTCGGGTCATGGGGTTTCTCACTTTCTTCCCCAGCAGATCTCTGCCCCAGATTTCACCAATCTCCTTCTTCACGGGGAACTTCTGGAACTTGAGCTTTATCAGAGCCTCCTCGGAGACCACCCACTTCTCCCCGCTCACCTCTATGATCTTGTACTTCACCTCCGGATTTATCCAGATATTGGTGACGCCAAGGATGGTTTCTGGTCTGAAGGTAACGACCGGGATGATGAATTCATCCTCGAACTTTATCAGAGTAGTCTCAGCGATCTCCGGTTCTACATCACCTATTGTGTCGTGTTGACCTACCGCATTATTGCACCTCGGGCACCAACCGACAGGATGTCTACCCTTGGTGAGGAGGCCTTTCTCGTGGAGCTTGTGGAACTGCCACGTTATGAAGTTGTTGTAGGGCGGGTCTATGGTGGTGAACTCCCTCCTCCAGTCTATAGAGTACCCCATGAGCTTCATTCCCGACTTAATTTCCTCGTGAAAGTAGCGAGCCATCTTGAGCGGGTCCTCCAGCTCCTTAAGCTTCTCCTTGGGTATGTGGAATATCTCTGTGAATATGCGTATAAGCTCCTTGTCACCCTCTCTGAGCCTCTTTGCCATAGCGAGGATCGGAGTTCCGGTGTAATGAAAGGCCATGGGGAAGAGCACATTGTAGCCCTGCATCCTCTTGAAACGGGCATACGCATCTGTAAGTCCATAGGTCCTCCCGTGACCCACGTGCTGCGGGCTGTTGGGATAGGGATAAGCCACAGTGAGGTAGAATTTCTCTCTGCTGTCTGGATCCGCCTCGAATATTCTAGCTTCCTCCCACTTGGCCTGCCACTTCCTCTCTATCCGCCTGAGCTTACTGACGAGGTTGGCCTCCGCCTCCAAATATCACCACCTTCTCCACCGGAATCGCTCAAATGGGACAGCGCCAATGAAAAAGTTACCCTCAGCCTACTATGTGAATGAAAGAAAGAGGGTTCGGTCAGCCGTTCTGGCCGCCGCTTCCACCACTATCGAGACTGAACACGTTGCTTATGAGATCATCCAACCAATCAACGAAGTTGTTCCAGTTTTCCCAAGCGTTCTGAGGCATTTCCCAGACGAACTTGGCTGCATTCGCCATTGGAGTGACAACTATACCCAAGAAGAATGCTAAGGTCACGGCTATGAGGAGAGCCTGCTCCAGCGTGCCGGTAACCCCCTTCCTCCTCTGCATGACATCACCAATTTTTAATTAGGGAGCACGGCATATATGGAACCGACATCACGGAGGAAATGGGAAAGTGTGATGGAAGTGGGTAGGTCAAAGAAGACGATCAAGATAACTGTGTGTCCCGTTTGTGGGAGCACTAATATAAGGAAGCTCTCCCCCTTCTCTGGCTGGCTACTGCCGGAGGAATATATCTGTCTGGACTGTGGGTACAGAGGCCCCATCGTGGCCGAGATAGAGGTGGATGAGGATGAGGCCAAGGGGGATAGGGAATCCAGCGGAAACTATATATAGGGTGATAAGCGACTTGGGACTTGAGGAGTTCACCCGAGTCTCCAGAATGGGTAGGATGATAAGGGTCGAGATAATCTACGACCCTCTAGGTCAGGAGAGGCAGAATTTGATCTCGTTCAAGCATAGGCTGAAGAGACTGGGAGACTCCGGCGATTCAGTCGGTAAACACTTGGTTCAGCAGATAGAATACTTTCTAGAGAGGCTGGACCGCATAACTCTGGAGAGGGTTCTGGTTGCCATTTCTTCGTCAGATGGTATACAAAAGTTAGAGAAACAACTAGCCTCCCTCCAGAGAGAAATGGAAGAGAGACGAAGAAAGGCGAGAGAAATGAAGAGACTGGTAAGATCTCTGTCATCCTACATAAGAGAATACTTGAGAAATGTGGAAGGAGCCTAGTTTCCATCTCATTGGTAAGGTTACTTAATGTTCACATTATGTTCAAATAAGTCGTTCATCGAAGTCGTAAGGATCCCTAATTATACTCTCCAGAGAATGTTGGTAAAATTTGTGGCTTTACTATTGTTATTACATCCTTATACAGCATGGATTTAGCCTAAAGTCGGTAAACATTTATTAAGAATACCGGTACTAGAGTGAATGAGGAGGTGGTCAGGTGGTATTACTGAAGTCCCATGTTCGGATCCTAAAGGAGCTGGTAAAGCGCGGCGACAAGGGCATGACGGCCAGCAAGCTGATTGCTAAGAGGGAGTACCGTGTCAAGGTCATCAAATACTTGGAGAGCGAGGGCCTAGTGAGGGTCACTTACAGCGGCGGCGGGATGAGGGTTTACGCCACCGAAAGGGCGAAGAAACTCCTTGAAAGGCTGGAAAAGGAGAAACCCGAGCTCTTGGTCAATACTTGAATATTTCCTTGAGGTCCCGCACATAGAGATCCGCACCTTCTATCTCCCCTCCAACGCATATGGTGAGGCACCCGACCTCCTTCCCGGACCTTACATCCCACTCCATGTCCCCTAGAAATACGCAATCTCCACCCCTAACACCCAATTTTTTCAGAGCGTAAACTAACTGTCCTCTCCTGTCTAGAGAGTACTCTCTAGTGACGATTACGTCGAACAGATCGGCTAGATCCATATTCCTCAGGACTAAAACGGCCGATCTGCTAGCCTGCATTGTTACAAGTCCTATTTGGAGGCCCTTCCTCCTTAAGGAAACGAAGAATTCTCTCAGTTCCTCGTCCGGTCGAGCCCTCGATGCTGCTTTCAATTCCTCCTCCTCTACTATCTCGAATGCTCGTTTGACCTCCTCCTCGTTCCTTGCAGCTAGCGGTATGCTCCTCCCCAAAGGCCTGAGGGGATGATCCCATCCCATCGCCCGCCTTACCCTCTCCCTGAGGGAATCCCAATCTATGCGGAGGTCGACCAAGGTCCCATCCAGATCGGCTATCAGCGCTTTCTTACTCTGAAGAAGTTCACGGATCCGCACTCCCTGCACTGCAGGTACACCCCAAACTTTCCCTTCTTCGGAACCATCACTCCGCCGCATTTGGCGCACCTCACCGGGCTCTCCTCGCAATTACCCAAGCACCTGATGTACTTGAGGGTCTTCTTACTCTTAGTTCTGATCTTCCCTTCCACCAGCGGGAGACCGCACTTGCACTCCTCCCTCAATATGCGCTCCCCAGGTAAGAGGTTGAACTTCACATCGCAGTCGTCAGGATAGCCGGAGCATATGACGAAGTAGCCGTACTTGCTCTTCTTGAGGAGGAGATCCCTTCCGCACTTCGGGCATTTCCCGACGACGTTCTGGGTTAACCTGTATGCCTGAACAGCCTTGGCCAGCTTCTCTGAGATGAGCCCTTCCTTACTCTTGAAGTCCCTCATTATCTGCTCTAGTTTCAGTAACGCATCGCTGAGGAAGGAGCTGTGGTCTAACTCCCCTCTCTCAATCTTCGCCATGGCTTCTTCAAGCTTAGCAGTGAGCTCCGGGCTTGTGAGATCTGGAACGTACTCCTCAAGCACTTCCGCGACCGCCTCTCCCAGCGGCGTGGGCTTGAAACTTTTCCCCTCTATGTATCCCCTCTCCTTGAGTATATCCAGTATCTGAACCCTGGTGTTCTTTGTTCCCAATCCCAACTTCTCCATCTCTTTAATTATCGAGACCGGTGTGTACCTCTTGGGTGGCTGGGTCTCCTTCTCCTCTATCTTTACGTCAATGCACTTAACTTCCTCTCCATTGTCCACTGGGGGCATCGAGTAATCCCTCTTAGCGTAGGGGTAGACCCTGAGCCATCCCTCCTCTAGTAGGGCAGCGCCACTTGCCTTGAACCTGTATTCCTCCACTGAGACCTCCACATTCACCCTCCTGATGAGGGCATCCGGTGCTAGGGTGGCTAGATTCCTCCTGGCTATTATCTCGTAAACTCGCCTGTGGTTCCTGCTCTGGAACTCCTCCTCGGGAGAGCCGACGACATGGATGGTCGGGTGGGCTGGATCATCCTTCTCCCCCTCCACGGGCCTGTCCCTCATGTTCCTTAACACGAAGGAAGCGTCCTCCTCGAGGGGGGGATAACTTCCTATGAGCTCAACCATCCTGACGAAGTCCTCCTTGGTCCAGTTTTTCGGGTACTTTTGACTCTCCGTTCCGATGTAGCTGATGAGACCTGCCTCGTACAATTGCTGGGCGATTCCAGATGATCTGTCCGCTATCTGCTTCGGAGTCAGCCCAGTTATCC